>JAAZDD010000229.1 GCA_012512955.1 Clostridia bacterium | reverse complement strand
CTGTTTGACCGGGCTGTTTGATGGGCAGTTTTCCTTTGACAACCTCCACTGGACTTACCTCCTTTTCACTTATTGTGGGCAAAAAGGAACAGGTTCATGCAGCAGGAAATTATTTTTAGAAAAGTATGGACTTAACTCAAGATTTTGATTAAAATACTAACCAAGTTGGTTGAGATGAGATAAGGAGAGGAGAGATAAGATGAGTAAAAACCATCCGACCAAGATTCTGCTTCAGGAAAAAGATATTCCCACCCGCTGGTACAATGTACAGGCGGACATGCCCAACCTGCCGGATCCGCCTCTAAACCCGGCCACCATGGAAGTAGCCGGGCCACAGGACTTGGCTGCAATTTTTCCCGAAGAACTGATTAAGCAAGAAGTATCCACGGAAAGATGGATTGAGATCCCTGAGGAAGTACGGGAGTTGTACAGACTCTGGAGACCTTCACCCATGTACCGGGCCTACCGTTTGGAGCAAGCCCTGGATACCCCGGCCAAGATCTACTATAAATACGAGGGCGTCAGTCCCGCCGGCAGCCATAAGCTGAACTCGGCGGTAGCCCAGGCTTATTACAACAAGAAAGCCGGAATTAAAAGGTTGACCACGGAAACGGGGGCAGGACAGTGGGGTACTGCTTTAAGCCTGGCCTGCAGCTATTTTGATTTGGAATGCCGGGTTTATATGGTCAAAATCTCCTGCCAGCAGAAGCCATATCGCAAGTCTTTGATGGAGGTTTTTGGGGCAACGGTGATCCCTAGCCCCAGCAATATGACCGAAGCCGGCCGGCAAGTATTGGCTAAAGACCCTGATAATCTGGGGAGCCTTGGTACCGCCATCAGCGAAGCTGTTGAGGAAGCGGCCTCCAGGGATGATACCAACTATGCCCTGGGCAGTGTGCTGAATCATGTGATCATCCACCAGTCGGTTATCGGCCTTGAGGCCAAAGCCCAAATGGAAATGGTGGATGCTTATCCCGATGTGGTGATCGCCAGTTGCGGCGGCGGCAGCAATTTCGCCGGGATTGCTTTTCCCTTTGTACCTGACAAATTGGCCGGAAAGGGTCCCAGACTGGTGGCGGTAGAACCTGCTGCTTGCCCGACTTTGACTCAAGGTAAATTTGCTTATGACTTCGGCGATTTGGCCCAGCTTACTCCCTTGTTAAAGATGTACACCTTGGGCCATGCCTTTATGCCTCCGGGCATCCATGCTGGGGGACTCCGCTACCACGGTGACTCCCCGCTGGTCAGCCAGCTTTATCATGATGGGATCATCGAGGCCCGGGCAGTGTTGCAGACTGATGTTTTTAAAGCGGCTACCCTCTTTGCCAAAACGGAAGGTATTCTCCCGGCACCGGAAAGTGCCCATGCCATTGCCACCGCCATCAGTGAGGCAACTCAGGCGAAGGAAGCCGGAGAAGAGAGAGTCATCCTGTTTAATTTAAGCGGTCATGGCCATTTTGACCTGGCAGCTTATGATAACTACCTGTGTGGGATAATTGAAGATGTGCAACACAGTGAGGAAGTAATTAAAGCCGGTTTGGCTTGCCTGCCGCAAATCAAATAACCGGCACATTAATCAAGGGCGTGCCGCTCTACGTTTTTGCATAAACGTTTTGCGACACGCCCTTCCATTATTGCGGTCTAGGCTACCAGGGAGGCGTAAGTGGTCAGTTTCTGGCATGCGTCGGCGGTTAACTCCAGGATTTCTACAGGAGGCTCTACCCGGTGGCGTTCATAACTGTTCTGAAGAATGAGGCTCACTAACTGGAGGTAACTGATGTTGATGTGATTGGCCATGGCCACTAATGAGGCATTGGCGCCCAAGGAAGGGGTGCCGTTGACATCGATGATATACAAATTGCCCTGGGCATCTTCCTTCAGATCAATGCGAATAACATCGGAAGCCTTCAAAGCGTCAAAAGCGGCAAAAGCCAGGTTGATCAACGGCTGCCAACGGTGGTCATGGGCTTCGAGAAAATTCAAGGAGTTGGCAGGCGGGTTACGCTTGCAGTCTAAATGCCTGATGCCTGTTTCCGGGGAAAAAGCCAGGGGAGGCAAAACATATTTGACTTCATTGCCGATGATGCCCACGGTATACTCCTGCCCCGGCAGGTAGGTTTCCAGGATCAGCGGCAAATCCCCCAACTCCCGGTAAAGTTCTTCCATTCTCCTTTGCAGTTGGCCGGCATCAACAACCACTGATTTTTCGTTGATGCCTAGGCTGGCTCCTCCGCCGTCGGGCTTCACGAAAAGGGGGAAGTCTAACTCCAGGGAAAATGCCGATTGCAGGAATTCCCTGGGTGTCATTACCTGAAAAGCAGGTACCGGGAGACCGAAATCATTTAGCCTGGTGGAAGTCAAGTGTTTGTGCCGGCAGAGCTGCATCACTTCCGCCGTGGAATGAGTAGTAGGTATTCCCCGGTGGGATAATATTTCCCGGAGGAGACTCGGTCCTGAACCGTCCCACAGGGTTTCCGGACTGGTCAGGAAACCTTCTGCATAAACGAAAGCCAAAGAGGGTTCAGGTATAGAAGTCAGATAGTCGAGTAAATGCTCAGGAGATTGCACATTGATAGGCCAGACCCGGTGGCCTACGGTAGTAAAGGCCTGGATCAGCGCTTCAA
Source organism: Clostridia bacterium (assembly GCA_012512955.1). GTDB lineage: Bacteria > Bacillota > DULZ01 > DULZ01 > DULZ01 > JAAZDD01. The sequence goes on along the minus strand of JAAZDD010000229.1, from coordinate 1,022 downwards.
TGGTAGCCGGGGAGGCACATTCCCCAAAAGGCCCTTGCCGCAAGTCGTCCCTAAGACAATTGAAGACAAAGAGCAAATCAGTCATTAATTCATTCCTCCCTAAATGGGAATTTTTCACTAGAAATATTGTAATCGGGCCGGAGGTTTTCAGCAAGCAAAATTATATTATTTAAGAAAACGGAGGTGCCACAATGGAACATGCTTGGGTCTATCTTCAGACTACTGTTCATGATTGGGAGGCCGATGTCATTGCCGGACTGTTGGAGACCAATAATATTCCCGTGCTGCGGAAATATCCCGGGAACAGCGGGGTGGCGAAAATTTACCTTGGCTCTGCCTTCGGGGTAGAGCTCTACGTGCCGGCCAATCAACTGGAATTGGCCAGGACTTTATTGCTCCAAGTACAGCAAAATACTGAAAAAGAGTGATGAAAATCTTATTTACCCTTGCTTGTGAATACAGGAACATGTTAAAATGTTACATAGAAATTACTTTAATAAAATTTTTCAAGAACGGAGAAGGTCCGGATGAGAAATGCCAAGTTTACTGATAAACTGGGTGTTCGCTTGGTGCTTTGTCTGACCATCATTACCCTGTGGGTCTCTTTTCTGAGCTTTGTCTGGACTTTTGAGCGGCAAAAGGCCAGGGCCGAAGCAGAGCTGATGGACAAAGCAAGGGTGGCTGCTTATCAATTCCTGGCTACCAGGGCTTTTGTGGCAGAAAGTTATCAATATAACTATCCCGGTACCAGTTTTGAAAACCTGGCCCAATTTGAGCACTTAAATCCGGCTGTTGCAGAGGCAGGGGTTAGGGAGCTCTTCCGGGGTGATGAGGCCTGGTCCTTTAAAGAAATTTGGTTTCCCGGCAACAGCCCGGAACATGCCCCTGACGGCTTTGAGTTGAGACTTTTGAATCAACTGCGCCAGGACAGAAAAGGGCAGGAGGCCTGGGGTATTGACACCGTCGAGGGGAGGCGCTATTTCCGGTATCTGTTGCCCATTCACATTGAAGAACCCTGTTTG
>JAAZDD010000228.1 GCA_012512955.1 Clostridia bacterium | reverse complement strand
GGATTCTCGTTACCACCAGCTATGAAGATATTAGGGAGGCAATGGAAAGGGCATGCCAGACGATTGCGGTAAAGAAGGAAGAAAAGGAAAAGGCCAAGTGGTTGAATACCATCATTGATAATTCTTACGAAGGAATAATGACTACTGATCAGCAAGGCAGGATCAGTGTTTATAACCGTGCTGCAGAGGAAATGATTGGGTTGAAAAAGGAGCGGGTTGTCAACACTCATATCTCGGAGTTGGCCCAAAGCAATCCGGCTATTCAGGGCATTTACGGCGACGGTAAGGAGACCAGGGGAGAAGTAGTCCAACTGAAAAAGCAAAAGCTGCTGGTAAACCGGTTGCCCATCTATGCCCAGGACCAGTTTAAGGGGTTGGTGATCCACTTACACCGGACAGACCAAATTCAAGAGATGGAGAGCAAAATCAGGAAGGAACTCTACACCAAAGGATTGGTGGCAAAAGCCACTTTTGAAGATATTGTCGGGGAAAGTGCCGTTATGCAGGAATTGAAGAATAAGGCGCTTCAATACGGAAAATCCCCTTTTAACGTGTTGATCTACGGGGAAAGCGGTACGGGAAAAGAGTTATTCGCTCAGAGCATTCATAACGTCAGTGCCTGTAAAGACGGTCCCTTTTTAGCCATCAACTGTGCTTCCTTGCCTGAAAACTTATTGGAAAGTGAATTGTTCGGCTATGAGGAAGGTGCCTTTACGGGGGCAAAAAAGGGAGGAAAACTGGGATTGTTTGAGCTGGCCAACGGGGGAACCATTTTCTAGGATGTAATCGGCGAAATGCCTCTATCCCTGCAATCGAGGCTGCTGAGGGTACTCCAGGAAAAAGAAGTGATCCGTTTGGGTGGCGAGCGGGTGATACCGGTCAATACCCGGATTATCTGTGCTACCAACCGGGACCTGTTGGAGAAGGTGAAAAACGGCACTTTCCGGGAGGACCTGTATTATCGCATCAATATCCTGCGTTTGGATATTCCCCCTTTAAGGGAGCGTAAAGAGGATATCGTGTTGATTGCCAAGGAAGTTTTAAGCAGAAAAACCAGAAAAGTCGGAAAAGCGTTTGAGGTTCCTGATGCCCTGTTGCAGGAACTGACCAGGTATCACTGGCCCGGGAATGTGAGGGAATTGGAGGCTTTTATTGAGCGATTGTTAGCGCTAAGTGTGGAACCGGTAATTGATGAGGGAGTTTTTCGCCGGTTGCTGGCAGAGACGATGAAAGGACAAGCAGGAGAAGAAGGCGGCAGCCAAGAGGAGCCAAAATGGAAAGAAGGCACCTTGGAAATCAAATTAGGGACCATGGCCGAGATGGAAAAACAAATCATCGATTTGACCTTAAAACACCTGAAAGGTAATAAGGATGAACTGGTCAAGACATTAGGTATCAGCAGGACTACCCTATGGCGCCGGTTAAGAAATTAATGTTTCAAATAGCAACAAAAATTTCAAATTGAAATGCTAAATGAAACAGACTGCCCAATTACCATCCGGTGTTTGGGTGTTTTTTTTGTAATTGGCCCGGTTTTCGGCAGTTCTCGTTGCTGGCACCAATATTGCATCAAACCAAGAGGCAAATTCCTTGAGGAGGGATACTATGGGAAGCAATATTGCGAGTATTGCTAAAATTGCTGTAATTGGTGCAGGAGTGATGGGAAGAGGAATTGCCCATGTGGCAGCTTTAGCCGGTTATGAAACCAGGCTCCAGGATATAAGCGAACAGGTGCTGGAGGATGCCCTGAAGGTTATCGGCAAGAACATGGCCAAGGGAGTGGAGTTGGGGAAACTCTCTGATAAGGAAAAGGAAGAAGCTCTGGCGCGTATTTCCCGGCATACTGAGTTGGCCGAGGCCGTGAAAGATGTGGATTTGGTAATTGAAGCAGTGCCGGAAATAATGGAACTCAAGCACAACATTTTTGCTCAATTGGACCGGCTGACGCCGCCTCATGCGATTCTGGCGACCAATACTTCCACCATGAGTCCAACGGAGATTGCCTCTGCTACCAAGCGGCCGGAACAGGTCATTGCGATGCACTTTTTTAACCCGGTCCACAAAATGAAATTGTTGGAGATCATTAAAGGACTGGATACCGGTGAAGCAACGGTGCAAACGGCCGTAGAAGTCGGGAAAAAGATGGGCAAAGAGACGGTGGTCATCAATGAGTTTCCCGGATTTATTACCAGCAGAATCAGTTCGCTGGTGGGTAACGAAGCCTTTTATATGCTGCAGGAAGGGATTGCTTCCCCTGAAGAGATTGATAAGGCAGTAAAACTTGGTTTGAACTACCCCATGGGTCCGCTGGAGTTGGGCGATTTGGTCGGTTTGGACGTAAGATTGAGAAACCTGGAGTATTTGCACGCAACTTTAGGTGAAAAGTTCCGTCCCTGTCCTTTACTTGTTAAATATGTTAAAGCAGGGCGGCTTGGCCGCAAGACCGGCAAGGGTGTTTACGTGTACGACAGCTATGGAGGCGAGCCCCCAGTGCAACTGGACAATATTT
>JAAZDD010000227.1 GCA_012512955.1 Clostridia bacterium | reverse complement strand
GTCAAAGCGTTCTGAGCCACCATTTCCACCAATTGCTGCTTTTCTCCTCTTTTGGGTACCCTTAAAACCACTTTCCGTCCCCTGAGGCCGGTAAGCCAGGTTTCCAGCAATTCTTTTTCCTCGGGCTCCTCGCTCAAGAGTATTTCCCGGGGTACAGTCTCCGCCTGGCTGTAATACTGTTTCAGAAAAGCCGTCATAATTGCTCCCCGGGACAGGTCGTCGGTCCCTTCCAGGAAAAAATGATTGCGGCCGATTAACTTGCCTTCCCGGATGAAAAAAACTTGCACACAGGCTTCCCCCGTTCCCCGGGCGAAGGCAATCACATCATAATCCTCCTGGCCGGCGAAAATAATTTTTTGCTTGGCCAGGACCTGTTCCACACTCTTGATCTGATCCCGGTATTCCGCCGCTTTCTCGAATTGGAGGGCGGCGGCAGCCTGTTCCATCTTTTCTTTCAGGCGCCGGAGCAAATCTTCCTGCTTTCCTTCCAAAAATAAGATGACCTCACGGACCACTTCCCCGTAAGCTTCCTTGGATACTTCTTCCCGGCAGGGAGCCACGCAGCGGCCGATATGATAATTGAGGCAGGGACGGGGCTGCCGGGCCAGGGTGCTGTCACTGCAGGTCCTTAAAGGAAACAACCGGCGCAGCAATCTGACGGTATCGTTAAGAGCCCCTACCTGGGTATAGGGGCCGAAATAACGATTGCCGTCTTTTTTCATGGAGCGGACCACCACCAACCGGGGGTAGTCCTGGGTCACCGTCAATTTGAGATAGGGGTAATGCTTGTCATCCCGCAGGCTGATGTTGTACTTGGGCCGGTGCTCCTTGATCAAATTACATTCCAGGATTAAAGCTTCCACTTCCGAATCCGTGACAATATACTCAAAATCAGCCACATGGTTGACCATAGCCTGCACTTTGGGCGGCTGTTTGCCTGCGGCCCGGAAATAGGAGCGGACCCGGTTGCGCAAGGAAGAGGCCTTCCCCACATAGATGACCGTCCCCTCCTCATTGAGCATCAGGTAGACACCGGGTTTAGCCGGTAAATGAGTGAGCTTCTTTTGGATTATGGTATTGCCCGTGCCCATCATCATCCACCCCCAGCACCCGCCGCAGGAAATAACCCGTATAGGAGGCTTCATGCAAAGCCACTTCCTCAGGAGTACCGGCGGCTACCAGTTCACCGCCCCGGGCTCCTCCTTCCGGACCCAGGTCCAGGATATAATCGGCGGTTTTAATCACATCCAGGTTGTGTTCAATAACAATCACCGTATCTCCGCCGTCAGTCAGCCGGTTCAGAACATCCAGCAGCCGGTGAATATCGGCGGTGTGCAAACCTGTCGTAGGTTCATCCAGGATATAAACGGTTTTGCCGTTGGTCCGCCGGGATAATTCCGTAGCCAGTTTCACCCGCTGGGCCTCGCCCCCCGATAAGGTGGTGGCCGGTTGTCCCAAGGTCATGTAGCCTAATCCCACATCTTTCAGGGTCTGTAACTTCCGCTGGATCCTGGGAATATGGCGGAAAAATTCCACTGCTTCATCCACCGTCATGGCCAGTACGTCGGCAATACTCTTTCCTTTATACTTCACTTCCAGGGTTTCCCTGTTATACCTGGCTCCTTTGCAAACCTCACAAGGCACATACACATCGGGCAGGAAATGCATTTCTATTTTGATGATCCCGTCACCGGTGCAGGCTTCACAGCGGCCGCCCTTCACATTGAAGCTGAAACGCCCCGGCAGGTAACCCCGGACCTTGGCATCGGGAGTGGCGGCAAAGGTGGCCCGGATATCATCGAAAACACCGGTATAAGTGGCCGGGTTGGAACGGGGTGTACGGCCGATGGGGGATTGGTCAATATTGATGACCTTCTCCACATGCTCCAGGCCGTGAATTGCCCGGTGCTTGCCCGGTTTTGTCTTGGCCCGGTGCAGTTCCTGGGCCAGCTTTTTGTGCAGGATCTCATTGATCAAGGTACTCTTCCCGGAACCGGAGACCCCGGTCACACAGACGAAAAGTCCCAAAGGTATTTTCACTGTTAAATCTTTCAGGTTATTTTCCCGGGCACCTTCAATAACCAGCCATTTGCCGTTACCCGGCCTCCGGATGGGGGGAACGGGAATCCGTTTCCGGCCGCTCAAATACTGGCCGGTTATGGAACGAGGTTCCGCCATGATATCGGCCATGGTGCCGGCGGCTACCACTTCCCCGCCGGCGGCACCGGCCCCGGGACCCACGTCCACAATATAATCGGCGGCCCGCATGGTGTCCTCATCGTGTTCCACCACAATCAAAGTATTGCCCAGATCCCGGAGTTGTTTCAGGGTCTCAATCAGCTTGGCATTGTCCCGCTGGTGCAGGCCGATGCTGGGCTCGTCCAAAATATAGAGGACTCCCACCAGACTTGAGCCGATTTGGGTTGCCAGCCGGATCCGCTGGGCCTCTCCTCCGGACAGGGTCCCTGCCGACCGGGACAAAGTCAGGTAATCCAAACCCACATTGACCAAAAAGCCCAGCCGGGCCCGGATCTCTTTCAGAACCTGCCGGGCAATCATCAGTTCCCTCTCTGTCAGTTCCAGGTTTTCGAAAAAGGTTAAGGCCTCACTCACCGACAGGCGGGTTACCTCATCGATATTGAGACCTCCTACAGTGACGGCCAGGACTTCCGGTTTCAGGCGGGCCCCTTCACAGGCGGGACAGGACTTGGTGCTCATATACTCCTCCAACTCCCGCTTGGCCCACTCCGATTGGGATTCCTGGTAACGTCTCTCCAGGTGGGGCAGTACCCCCTCAAAGGGGACCTCGTATACCTTGGTCCTGCCTTTCAAATCCCGGTAGCGGAACCTGACTTTTTCCTTGCCGGAACCGTACAGCAAAAGCTGTTTCTGGGCCTCATCCAATTCCCCAATAGGGGTTTCCAGGGTAAAACCGCCGTGGTCGGCCACCGCTTTCAGGATTTGGGGATAATAATTACCCTTTAATTTCCCGAAGGGTGCCACCGCTCCTTCGGCCAATGACAGGGAAGGATCGGGAATCACCAGGTCAGGATCCATCTCCATTTTAAAACCTAACCCGCTGCAGGTCGGGCATGCTCCGTAGGGACTGTTGAAGGAAAAACTGCGGGGATTCAACTCTGCCAAACTGATGCCGCAGTCCACACAGGCAAAATGCTCAGACAGGAGTAGATCCTCCTGTCCCTCCTGCATCACCACGGCCACCCCTTCCCCCAGCCGGAGTGCCGTCTCCAGGGAATCCGCCAGCCTGCTCTCGATCCCTTCCTTAAGAATGATCCGGTCAATTACCGCTTCGATGGTGTGCTTCTTGGTCTTGGCCAGCTTGATCTCTTCCGTCAGCTCTTTGATTTCCCCGTCTACCCTGACCCTTAAGTACCCCTGTTTCCGCAAATCTTCAAAGACCTGCTGGTACTCCCCCTTCCGGCCCCTGACCAGGGGAGCCAGGATCTGGAGCTTGGTCCGCTCCGGGAACGCCATCAGCTGGTCCACCATCTGGCTCACCGTCTGTTTGCTGATGGGCTTACCGCAATTGGGACAGTGGGCTTTGCCGATCCGGGCATACAAAAGCCGCAGGTAGTCATAGATTTCCGTCACCGTCCCCACTGTGGACCGGGGGTTTTTGGAAGTGGTCTTTTGATCAATGGATATGGCCGGGGACAACCCTTCAATATAGTCCACATCAGGCTTATCCATTTGCCCCAGGAACTGCCGGGCATAAGCGGACAGGGATTCCACATAGCGGCGCTGCCCCTCTGCATAGATGGTATCGAAAGCCAGGGAAGACTTGCCGGAACCGCTTAAACCGGTTACTACCACTAATTTATCCCTGGGGATTTCCAGATCGATATTCTTTAAATTGTGTTGTCTGGCGCCTTTAATCGTGATCTTATCTCTCAATTCTTCCATCTCCATTATTTGCTCTGATTTGTTCAGCAAGATTATATCATAACAGCGATCAAGGCTCCAGAGAACTGCTATTGGTTATTATTAAAAGCCGTCTTTTTCCCTTATCCCTCTTTTTCTGCAGGATGCGGGCAATCTTTCTGCGGCAGAATTTGAATAATGGTACAAAATATGGTACAATGTTTAAGATAATTTTAATATGTTGAAATTTTAGGCAAACAACGCTTCGGGTGGTGGGTTCCTGACATGAATTCAGTGGTAAGCATTGTTGATTGTAGACCGGGAGACGTTCTGGCCAAAGATGTTTATTGGAAAAATATCCTAATTCTCCCTGCCAATACCCTCCTGACGGAAACATTGATTGAAAAACTGAAACAGACTGATGTCACCAATGTCACCATTGCCCTTCCCCGGCAGGAGGAACAGGAAATATCCCATACAGTCCATCCCATTGAACATTTCCAGCTGGAATACAAAGAGAATGCCAATGTTTTAAAGAATGTAATCAACGATTTGGCCGCCGGCAGGGAATTGCGGGTGGATAGACTGTCGGGCGTTTTCGATTCCGTTTACCAGCAAATTTCCCATAATTGTTGGTTGATGGATTGTATCAATTCCATTCGCAGTGCCGATCTTTATACCTACACCCACAGTCTGAACGTGGCTTTATACTGTGGTTTAATTGCCCGTTGGATGCGGCTGCCGGATCAGGAAATCAAAGACGTGATCCAGGCAGGCGTTCTCCACGATATGGGAAAATCCCAGGTTCCCCAAGAAATCCTCAACAAAAAAGGAAAGCTTACCGTTGAAGAATTTGAAGCAATGAAGCGGCACTCCGTTATCGGATATCGACTGGTAATCCGGGTGCCGGAATTAAAAGCGGAGGTTTGCAATGCCGTATTGCTGCACCACGAACGAATGGACGGTAATGGCTATCCTTTTGGTTTGGTAGGGGATGAAATTCCCCTCTATGCCAAAATTATCGCCGTCGCCGACGTGTATGACGCTTTGACCTCTGAAAGGGTCTATAAAAAACGGATCACACCCTTCGATACCTTCCGGGAGTTTCAGGAGCTGGGCTATGACTCCTTTGATCCCCAGGTCCTGTTGGTGTTCCTCGAGAATATCGCCAATTATTATACCGGAGCCAAGGTGCGCCTGAACACAGGGGAAGTGGGCGAAATCACCACCATCCTTCCCCAGTACATCGATAAACCCATTGTCCGGGTTGGAGACCGGATCCTGGATTTAGCCGGGGAACCCCAGTACCGGATCGTCGAAATGCTGTGATGGAAAAACCCCGGGTTTTCCCGGGGCTTAAATATCATAGGCAGCTTTCAGCTCAAATAGAGCGTCCCGCAATTCAGCAGCCCTTTCAAACTCCAGGCTCTTGGCTGCCGCCTGCATTTCTTTTTCCAATTGGGCCACCAGTTTCCTGGCTTCCTTCTTGGTCAATTTCTTCCTGCCGGCGGGGCTGTCATAAGGAGCCTGGGGCTCCGCCGCATAAGTGACCTCCAGGACATCCCGCACCCCTTTTTGGACCGTCTGGGGAGTAATATTGTGCTTCCGGTTGTATTCCTCCTGGATGGAACGGCGGCGATTGGTTTCCTTGATGGCCCGCTCCATGGAGTCGGTGATGGTGTCGGCATACATGCTCACCGTCCCCTCCACGTTTCGCGCCGCCCGCCCGATGGTTTGGATCAGGGACCGTTCCGAACGCAAGAATCCTTCTTTATCCGCATCAAGAATAGCCACCAGGGAACCCTCCGGCAGGTCCAGCCCTTCCCGGAGCAGGTTGATACCCACCAGGACATCGAATTCCCCCAGCCGCAAGTCCCGGATAATCTGCATTCGCTCCAGGGTGGTAATATCTGAATGGAGGTAGCGGACCTTAATGCCCATTTCCTTAAAGTAATCGGTCAGGTCCTCAGCCATCCGCTTGGTCAGGGTGGTCACCAGGACCCGCTGGTTCTTCTCCACCCGCACCCTGATTTCCCCAAGCAAATCATCAATTTGCCCCGCCACCGGCCGTACCATGATCTTGGGATCCAGCAGACCGGTGGGACGGATAATCTGTTCCACCACGGCGGTACTGTGCTTGAG
>JAAZDD010000226.1 GCA_012512955.1 Clostridia bacterium | reverse complement strand
GTCATGATCGGCGGTCAAATGATGGATGTCAGTATGGGCTTTGCCATGTCCAACCTTTTTGACCCGGCCAGTCAAATCCAGTCCACCCTGATGGGTCGTTTTCTGAACTTATTGGCTTTGATGATGCTCCTGACCATGGACGGCCATCATAGTATGATCCTGGCTTTATCTGCCAGTTTTGAGCTGGTGCCGGCAGCGGGCATTAATCTGGAACCACTGGTTACTCAAAAAGTAGTCTCTATTTTTACCGGCATGTTCCTCCTGGCTTTTAAACTGGCCTCCCCAGTCCTGGCGGTGGTTTTAGTCAGCGAAATTGCCCTGGGGTTAGTGGCCAGGACGGTGCCTCAGTTGAATGTGTTTATTCTCGGTTTTCCTTTAAGAATTGGCCTTGGAGTGCTGGTCCTGGCTTTGATCATGCCCATTGTGGCCGTTGTTTTCGGCAATATTAACAGTCAGTTGGAGAGAGATTTAATTACAGTAATGGGGAGTTTTCGTTAATGGCTGAAGAGAAGCTCCTACTGGGGATTGATTTACAGCTTTTTGCCGAAGAAAAAACGGAAGAAGCCACCCCCCACCGGAGACAACAAGCCCGGAGAAGGGGGCAGGTGGCCAAGAGCACCGATCTTAATGCAGCACTGGTGCTGTTGGTTTCTGTAGTGATGCTTTATGGGTTGCGGAATTATTTTTTTGAGAATACCGGGGGTTTTGCCTCATTCATGTTAGGCCATTGGATGGCACAGCCATTTAATGAGGAAAACTTGTTGCATCTGGCCAGGGAAGTGTTTACTACTTATTTTCGTGTGATGGCTCCGATGTTTGTGGTGGCTATCGGTATTGGGGTGGCAGCCAATATCGGTCAGGTAGGCTTTAAGATTACCCCAAAGGCCATAGAACCCAAGCTATCCCATTTAAACCCGATCCAAGGGTTCAAGCGGATGTTTTCCCGCCGGTCTTTGGTGGAATTGATCAAATCAGTTTTAAAGATAGTCATCGTAGGGTTTATCAGCTACAGCTTGGTCCGGGGTGGCTTTGAGACGCTGTTATTCCTGGTGGATATGAGTGTCCTTCAAAGCATAGACGTAGTTGCCCGTTTGATTTTTAAAGTGGGCATGGGGGTTATGGCGGCTTTTATAGCCATTGCGATTCTGGATTACATTTTTCAACGGAAAGAGTTTGAAAAGAGTCTCCGCATGTCCAAACAGGAAGTAAAAGAAGAATTCAAGCAGATGGAAGGGGACCCATTGGTGAAAGCTAAGCTGAGGGAAAAGCAACGGCAGCTGGCATTACACCGGATGATGCACAGCGTTCCGGAGGCCACCGTCATTGTCACCAACCCCATCCATTTGGCAGTGGCTTTAAAATACGAAGTCAAATCGGAAGGTGCCCCTGTGGTTCTGGCCAAAGGAGCAGGGGCGATAGCGGAAAGGATTAAAAGCAAAGCCAGGGAGCATAACATTCCCATTGTGGAGGATAAGCCGGTGGCTCAATTTATTTATAAGAATGTGGAAATTGGACAGGAAATACCGCCGGAGCTTTACCAGTCGGTAGCGGAAATCCTGGCTATGTTGTACCGGATGCGGGGTAAGATCTAAAAAGGGGGTGAAACCGGTGGCAGCACCTAATACAGGTTTAAGCAATACTTTAAGACAGTTCAAAAGAAGTGGCGACTTATTGATCGCTGCCGGGGTGATCGGGATTATCTTTATTATTGTTATCCCCATGTCGCCTGCTGTCTTGGATATCGCTTTGACTTTCAGTTTGGCTTTTGGAGTTATAATTCTGCTGACCTCCATGTTCACCACTGAACCTCTGCAGTTTTCCGTATTTCCTTCCATGCTGCTGGTAGTAACTTTGCTACGGTTGTCTTTGAACGTGGCATCCACCCGGCTGATTCTCACCACTGCCGATGCGGGGCAAGTGATTAAAGCTTTTGGCGATTTCGTGGTCAGAGGCAATTATGTGGTGGGATTTATTATCTTTTTAATTATCACCATTATCCAGTTTATCGTGATCACTAACGGTGCCGGCCGGGTGGCAGAAGTGGCGGCTCGTTTTACCTTGGATGCCATGCCCGGTAAACAGATGAGCATCGATGCCGACTTAAACGGCGGTCTCATTACTGAAGAAGAAGCCAAGGAAAGAAGGAAAAAACTACAAAAAGAGGCTGACTTCTACGGGGCCATGGACGGTGCCAGCAAATTCGTCAAGGGAGACGCCATTGCCGGGATCGTTATTACCCTGATTAATATCGCCGGTGGTTTCATCATCGGGATGTGGCAGCTGGGTATGCCGGTGATGGATGCCCTGCGCACTTATACTATTTTGACTGTGGGGGACGGTCTGGTGACCCAGATTCCGGCCCTGCTGGTATCTACGGCCACCGGTATCCTGGTGACCAGGTCCGGTTCGGAGGACAGTTTTGGGACTGAACTGTCCGGGCAACTGACTGCTTTTCCCAAGGTGATTGGGCTGGCGGCCATTCTTTTGGCGGTATTGGGAATAGTACCCGGCTTGCCCAGTTTGCCCTTTTTCATTTTGGCTCTGGCTACCGGTTTTACTTCCTATACCTTGCTCAAAGAAGAAAAGAAAAGAGCGGCAGAGGAACTGGCTTTGTCTCAGGAACAGGCAGTAAAGACCCGGCAGCCGGAAAATGTCTTGGGTTTTTTCCAAGTTGATCCCCTGGAAATTGAAATCGGTTATAACCTGATCCCTTTGACTGATGAGGCTCAGGGGGGAGATTTACTGGACCGGCTGGCGGTGATCCGGAGACAGTGTGCCGCTGATTTAGGTATTTATGTGCGTCCCATCCGGATTCGGGACAACTTGCAGATTGGGGCCAACCAGTATGTTTTCAAGCTCCAGGGCATTGAAGCCGCATCTGGGGAAATACTGCCCGGTTATTGGCTGGCCATGAATCCCGGTGGGTTACCGGATGAGGTGGATGGAATACGTACCCAGGAGCCCACTTTCGGTTTGCCTGCCTGGTGGGTCACTATGGCTGAAAAGGAAAAGCTGGAGCTCCAGGGTTATACAGTGGTAGATGCCACAACGGTATTAATTACTCATTTGACGGAGTTTATCAAAGCTAATGCGGCGGAACTCCTTGGCCGCCAGGAAGTAAAGGAACTATTGGAGAAGGTGAAGGAAACTTCTCCGGCAGTGGTGGAGGAACTGGTGCCGGAGCTCCTGTCCTATGGGGAAGTGCAAAAGGTGCTGCAGAACTTGTTGGCGGAAAGGGTGCCTATTCGTAATCTGGTGACCATTTTGGAAGTGTTGGCAGATAATGCCCGGATCACCAGGGAGATTGACTATCTGACGGAAAGTGTCCGGCAGGCCTTAAGAAGGACTATTACCAAGCTTTATGCCGGTCCTGAAGGCAAATTGCAGGTGATCACCCTGCATCCGGAAGTTGAGCAGGCTCTGACGGAGGGGGTCCAGAAAACCCAAGGGGGGAGTTACCCCGTTTTGGGACCGGAAGTGACCCAACGAATTTACGACAGCTTAACTCCTCTGGTGGAGCGAATGGTCATGATGGGACAGCCGCCGGTGGTCTTGTGTTCTTCTAAAGCCCGGCTCCTGTTCCGGAGGCTGACGGAAAGGTATTTGCCTAACCTGGTGGTTTTGGCTTATGGGGAGTTATTGCCTGAACTGGAAGTGGAAGCAGTAGGGACGGTGATGCTCAAATGATTGTCAAAAGATACCTGGCCGGATCGATGCCGGAGGCCATGGAAAAAATAAAACGGGATCTGGGTCCCGAAGCAGTGATTCTCTCCACCAGGCAAGTACCGGCTGAAGGTTGGCGGCGGTTTTTCGGCTTTCGGAAGCTGGAAGTAACTGCCGCCCTGGAGGAAGTGGCTGCCACCAAGAATGAGGAATTTGACTTGCACAAGGAAGTACAGGAATTGCGGCAGTTGGTGACGGAGTTAAGGAAGGAGACCTTGCTGCAACCCCAGTCCGGGCATGGTTCCCCATTTATGGGGTCCCCCTGGGGGGAGCTTTTGAGTAAAATGGAAATTGAGGGAGAGTTAAAGGAACGGTTGGTGGCCCAGTTAGGGGAGCCCGGAGGAGGCAGGGAAAAAGAAGCGCTGATCAGGCAGCTTGCCGGCCAATTGGCCAAATACACCGGCTTTACCGAGAACAAGGTTTATTGTTTTGTGGGCCCCACCGGTGTAGGTAAGACAACTACCCTGGCCAAGTTGGCCGCTCACGCTGCCGTTTACCACGGGAGGCAGACGGCGGTGATTACGGCGGACACCTACCGGATCGGGGCGGTCGACCAATTAAGAACTTATGCGGATATTTTGAATGTACCTTTGGAAGTAGTGATGACCCCATCAGAGATGAAGGAGGCTCTCCGGAAACATCAGGATAAAGATGCCATTTTTGTGGATACTGCCGGGAGACCATCCTGCAATAAGGAGCAGTTGGCAGAACTGAAGGAAATGCTGGCTGTGATTCCTGAAAAAACTACTTTTTTGGTGCTCAGTTGTACTACCAAGAGCAGCGATCTGCTCAAAATTGCTCAGGATTTCCGGGTGGCCGGCTACCATCAATTGATTTTTACCAAAGCGGATGAAACCAGTTCTCTCGGGTCTATTCTCAGCCTGGCCAGTCAAACCGGGTGTCCCGTGGCTTATGTAACCGTAGGCCAAAATGTCCCTGATGATATTATGGTGGCAGAACCGGAACAATTGGCTACATTGATGGTGGAGGCTTTAGCGTGATGAGGGATCAGGCTTCCCGGTTGCGAGAACTTGTCAATCGAAATACAGCAAAACAGGTAACAGGTGCAGTGGAAGCCGGCACTCGCATCTTGGCAGTGGCCAGCGGTAAAGGAGGAGTAGGGAAAAGCAATCTGGTAGTTAACCTGGCTATTGCTCTTGCTCAACAGGGGAAAAAAGTGATCGTTTTCGATGCAGATTTGGGCATGGCCAATGTGGACATTCTGATGGGATTAGTGCCTCGTTACAATCTTTACGATGTACTGTACGGCAGGAGAGCTTTGGCGGAAGTGGTAATCAAGGGGCCCGCCGGGATCGAGGTTATTCCGGGCGGATCCGGAATTCAGGAATTAGCCAATCTGCCGCCCCAGCAGCAGGAAAAGCTGTTGCATTCCATGAAGCAGATTGCCGGAAAGGCTGATTTTCTGCTGGTTGATACGGGGGCCGGTATTTCCAGGGTGGTGGTCGGTTTTCTAAGGGCAGCCAGGGAAGTGATTATAGTCACTACTCCCGAACCGACTTCATTGACTGATGCCTATGGCTTAATAAAGATACTGGCTAAATATGGTGATCAACCCCAGATTAAGACCGTAATCAACCGGGTCACCAATCTGCGGGACGGGAAAAACACCGGGGAAAAATTGAGAATGACTGCCCTTCGCTTTCTTAACCTGGAGTTGGAGACTTTGGGCTATATCAGAGAAGACAAATATTTGGTAAAAGCTGTTAGGGAACAGGAACCGCTGCTGGTCAAATACCCCTATGCCGATGCCTCTGAAGATATTAAATTATTGGCCGGTAAGCTACTTAAGATGAATATAGATAGACCAATGGGGGTACAGAAATTTTTTCACCGGTTGCAGCGTTTATTTGGGTAGGGAGGTTTACATACTTTGAGTACGGTCAAGGTAGAAAAATATTTAAAGGTAAACAGGAAACTGGAAATCCGGCAGGAAGGTGATGAGGGGAAATATTATAAAAGTATGATTCACGGGCTCAACGATCGGTTGCTTCTTGTGACCCCTCCTTACCGGGGGAGAGACAACCTGAGCTTGCATAGAGGAGACAATGTTGAGGTCATCTTAATCGCCGAGAAGGAGAAAATCCTGTTTAAAGCCAAAGTGACCGATCGGGTTAGGAAGCCCTTCTTTGGCTATGTTTTGGAAGCTGCCGAGGAAGGGACAAGGATTCAACTGAGAGAATTCGTCAGGGTCAAAGTACTCATGGATGTGGAATGGTGCATCATGGACAATATGCCGGAAAATGACCAGGAGTTAGAAGGACTGGAGTTTCAGCAGGCAGTCATGGTTGATTTGAGTGGAGGCGGGGCGGGCATAGTCTGCGATGAACCTATCCCAGAAAATACCCTGATACTCCTCCGGTTCATTATGCCGTTGAAAAACACGGAACGTTCCATGTCCCTTCTGTCGGAGGTACGCCGTTGTTATCGTTTGGATGAACAACGCAAATACATGGTTGGTTTGGCTTTTCTGGATTTGACACAAAGGGATCAGGACCAGATCATCGAATATGTATTTCAAAAGTTAAGGGAGCAACGATTAATGGAGGATGAGGTGAATTAGCAGTCATGAAGTTAAGCCGGGAGCAAATGATCACCGAATATCTGCCACTGGTCAAGTATGTGGCCGGACGAATCCCGGCAAAACTGCCAAATCATCTGGACCGAGAGGATCTGATCAGCTATGGAGTCTTAGGATTAATTGATGCCATCGAAAAGTTTGATCCCGGCCGGGGAATTAAGTTTGAGACTTATGCCAGTCAACGGATCCGGGGTGCCATTTTGGATGCGCTGCGGCAGAACAGCTGGGCTCCCCGTTCAGTGATGGATAAACTCCGGCGAGTGAATAAGGCTTATAAGAGCTGTGAGGGCTTGGAGCGAGAACCCTCGGAGAAAGAAGTGGCCGCACTGGCGGAAATGTCCATTGAGGAGTTGCGCCTGGTGCTGGCAGAGGTTAACCGGTTGGGCATGGATTCCCTGGAACAGTTTCTCACGGATCAGCCTGAGGATAATTTCCGGCTGGGTGATACTTTAGCGGATAGGGACAGCCCCAATCCTGAAACGGTTTACATCTACAAGGAAACCAGGGAACGGTTGGCGGCTGCGTTGGAGCGCTTATCTGAAAGGGATTATCTGGTTCTATCCCTCTACTATTACGAAGGTCTTACCCTGAAGGAAATAGGAGCTATTTTGGATGTTTCTGAGTCCCGGGTATCTCAGTTACACGCTCGTGCCCTGATTCGCCTGAGACACGAATTGGAAGGGCATTGAGAAGTGAGGTGAGGAAATGGATTATCTGCTGCCTTTAGCCATGCTGGGACTGGGAGTGGTATTGATCCTGGTTTTTACTCCCTTAGCCTGGCGCAAAACCAGGGAACAGCCCCCTGAACAGGTGGCTACCTTTGAGCAGGTGTTGGAGCAAGACCTGTTGGCAAGCCAGATTCAGGCTTTGGAGGATCAAATCCGGTTGTTGAAAGATGAGTATCGCCAGCTGAAAAAAGAGGAACAGCCGGTAGTGGAGATGGGTGAAAAACCGGCAACTCAGGCAGCCCAGGTAAAACTACCGGATTTGGAGTTGTACCGGGCTGTATTTCAAGCTTACGAAGCCGGCAAGAGTGTGGCTGAAATAGCCAAGGAATTAGGCAGGGGAAAGGGTGAGATCCAATTAATTCTCAATTTAAGACGCTGAACAGTTTTCCCTACCGGTATGCCCAGTTCTTTTCCGGCCTGGGCTGCGGTTTGGTCATCGCCTCCCTGCTGATGTTGACTGCCGGTTCCCGGTTGTCAGCCCCTTCCAGGGCTGAGGTGGAGGCGCTGGCCAGGGAGTATGGTATGGTTTATGAAGATGAGATTCTTGTGTTCTCGGAAAGTGCCAAACCAAATTCACCGGATCCTGTGATAGAACAGGCGGAGCAGGAAACGGAATTGATTCATGTGAGTATACCAAAAGGAATTTCCGCAGAAAGAATTGCGGAACTGTTATTGGAAAAAGGAATTATTGATGATAAGATGGAATTTATAGACAGGGTGCTCCAACGGGAAGTGAGTATAAAACTGGAGGCAGGAGAGCATTACTTTGCTCCTGCGTTAACCATAGATGAAATTATTGATCAGTTACTCTTACCGGGAGGAGGGCAGCAAAGTGATTAGAGGTTTATATATTTCTGCTTCAGGCATGACCGCCCAGGAATTGAATCAGAACAGGGTGACCAATAACCTGGCCAACGCTGGGACAACCGGTTTTAAAAAGGATGTTCATGTTTTCCGGACTTTTCAGGATGTCATGTTAGAGCGGGTTAACCGTCTTCCTTCGGGAACGGCAGAGAGGAGGATGATTGGTACCACCAACCACGGGACCATGGTGGATGCGACGCGTACTGATTATTCTGACGGTTTGCTCCAGGAAACAGGACGCCCCCTGGATGTGGCTTTACTGGGGCGGGGCATGTTTACCGTGGAAACGCCCCAGGGACTGAGGTTCACCAGGGACGGCTCCTTCCAGCTGGACAGTGAGGGCTACCTGGTAACCGCCACCGGCGATTATGTCCTGGGTTACCAGGGTCCCATCAATTTGGCCGATGAAGTATTCCAGATCACCCCGGAAGGGGAACTGGTGGCCGAGGATGGCTGGGTCATTGATCAATTGCTGATTGCTGATTTTGAAGATTGGGTAAGATTGACAAAAGCCGGCGATAACTATTTTGT
>JAAZDD010000225.1 GCA_012512955.1 Clostridia bacterium | reverse complement strand
GTTTTCCTCTACATATTTGTGACAAAACACAACAGCCGCTAGCCCTTAAGTAGCAAGGGTTTGCGGCCCTTTTTACATGAGTTTGCTGTAAAAGTCGGGATTATAGCAGATCTACTCCTGGTTCGTCAACCTCAGATTTATATTATCTCCCTCTTTCAAAGGGGTAATAAAGCTTGCTGGCTCGCCGTTGACTTCCATAACCAGTTTTTTCCCTTTGGCTGTTTTGAGATCAAAATCAACTACGTTCAAAAGGTCAGTGAGAATGGGGTTGCCTCCTTTTTCGGGCAGAGGCAATTCAACGGTTTTTCCGTTCAGGATCACCTGCAGATACCCCGTTGGCGGGGTTGAAGACGTAAGTGATGTTGAGGATGTTGAAGGTGTAGAAACCTCCGATACCTGAATTTCCTCAGCCAGGGTGAATTCAATCTTGTCCCCGTCTTTTAATGGCTGTTCGTAATCATCAACGGGTTGATTATTCAAGCGAACAGTGATTTTTTTATTTAACAATTCTTCTGGTAGGATATCTTTGATTGATCCCTGCCCCGGTTTACCAGTTGTCCCAGGCTCAAAGATGATGTTGTCCCCATCGTGAATGATGGTGGTCAATTCTCCTGCTTGGTCATTTACTTTGACTTTCCCCATTTGCCCGGGTTTACCCTTGATAAAGACAATTTCCCCGTTTACTTCTACGGAAATGGCAGGCCCAATCCGGCCAAGGTACTGGCTGGGAGGAATACCGGCGGCAACCAGGGCATCTCCCACGGTAAGTTCATTGGCTGCAAAAAGTCGCACCGGCCTGTGGTTTACCGACACTTTAACGATGGACAATGAACGGTGATAGAGCGCGTCGGCGGCAATGGCCAACGGTGTTACTGCCTCAGGAGAAGACAAATCTTGTGTCAACCGGGTCAATGGCTCTGTAATCTGGCTGCCAATTACGGCTACCCGGTTTTCAGGAAGACTCAAGATGGAAGCCAGTTCTTTGGTTAGTCCGGGAGTCAGACTGCCTCCTCCAATACACAGTATTGCTTGGGGGGCACGGCCGTTGACCTCCAGGATCTTTTCTGCAATTTTCTGGGCTAAGGAGGTCACTGCCTCACCGATGGTTTCCAGCACATTCTCAACAGGCAAGCAACAATGGGTTCCGGTAATATCTGAAAAAGATACAGTATTTCTGTCACCGCTCAATTGTCTTTTGATGTTCTCCCCTGTCATGAATTCCACTAGGTAGGTTTGGCAAATGATATCTGTGATTTGGTCCCCTGCCACGGGAACCATTCCGTAGCCTCGTACCGTGCCACCTTCAGAAATAGCAATATCCGAGGTGCCGGCTCCGATATCAACCAGAGCGATGTTCAGTTGACGCATATTGTCCGGTACGGCCAGATTCAAAGCGGCAATCGGTTCCAGGGTAATGTATTCCATATCCAAACCGGCTTTTTGCAGAGCAGTATGCAGAGAATCAATTACCATTCGGGGCAAAAAAGTAGCGATAATTTGGACCTCAATCTGTTTCCCTATTTGTCCTACCAAGTTACCGATTCCTTCTTGATCCAGGTACTGGTGGACAACGGTGAAACCGACACAGTGATAATCCAAGGACTTATCCATCTCCCGAATCCGGTGTTGAGCATGACGGACAGCTTCCAGTTGCAAAGCATAGTAAATTTCTTCAGAAACTTCCTGGGGATAAGGAAAAGTCATCTCTGCCTTGCCAAAGGTTGTCAAAAGAGAACGTCCGGCAGCGGCAACTGCAGCCCCTTTCAATTGAAATCCCAGTTTTGTTTCCAACTGTTTTTTCAATTGGGCAATGGTTTTGGCAACCTGCGGCACATCGTGGATTTGGCCCCCGACCATGGAACGGCTGGGGTGTTCCGTTACTTCCAAGTCCATGACCTTCAGGGAATCGTCCTTTAGCTTTTGCGCAATCAGCCCCACAACAGTTCTGGTGCCGATATCCAGTGCAAAAATCCAGTTTCCTTCCAAGTAAACCTCCTCCTGCTCAAGAGCTTCTCCTAGGACAAATTCGACTGAAACAGGCAGAATCCTTTACTCCATTGACAGTCTGGCGGACCGCTGTTAGAATCAGTTTCAGTTTAGTTTATTTTCATGGCAATGTTTAGCAGGTGATCAAATGTTTTGGCAAGGGTTTGTGCAAGGAAGCAAGACGGCAATTCCCATTGTTTTAGGTTATTTTCCCTTGGGACTGGCTTTCGGAGTATTAGCCAAAGACGCTGGACTCAATGTTTGGGAGACGTTAATCATGTCTTTTATGGTTTTTGCAGGAGCCGGGCAGTTCATTGCAGTAGGGCTGTTGAAAGCCGGTGCCACTTTCGTAACTATAGTTGCCACCACCTTTTTGGTTAATTTGCGCCTGTTTTTAATGGGAATGGCACTGCAGCCCAAAATTAAGAACTGGTCCAAGCTGCGACTGGGGATTATTGCTGCTGAAATCACTGATGAAACTTTTGTTGTGGCCAGTGATCATTATTCCGACCATGAACCTTCCTGGCCATTTCATTTGGGCTTGAATGTGACAAGCCACATGGCTTGGGTGATCAGTTCCGGATTGGGGGCTTCGGTAGGTAATTTAATTCAGGATCCGGCCAGGTTTGGTTTAAATTTCGCTTTGCCGGCCATGTTTATCGCCCTTTTGGTGGGGCAAATTAAAAACCATACTACCTTAATTGTCGCCGTTGCCGCAGGGATCATTTCTTTGTGGGCCCGCACCGTCATACCCGGTAACTGGCACATTCTGTTGGCTACCGTAGTGGCAGCATCTTTGGGGGTGGTGATCGCAAAATGGATGGGCAAATAGCATTGCTGGTGATCGGAATGGCTGTGGTTTCGTATCTGCCTCGGGCCTTGCCCCTGCTCCTGCTGAACAGGGTTGAGTTTCCGCCCTGGTTGGTAAAGTGGTTAAGTTTCATTCCTGCCGCCGTTTTGGCTGCTTTGCTGGCTCCTGACTTATTCTTGAACGGAGAAGAACTGTATTTTTCTGTTGGTAATATTTACCTGGTAGCAGCTGTGCCTACTTTTGTGATTGCTTTGACGACCAAAAGCATGATCTGGACTTTGTTGGGAGGCATGGGGAGCTTCGCTCTACTACAACTATTCGTATAAAATAAAAAAGAGTCCCTTTTAGGGGGACTCCTTTTTATTTTAAGCTAACTGTTGAAAAGCTTTTTCCGCCGCATGAACGGTCTGTTCAATGTCCTCATCGGAATGGGCCAAGGAAACAAAGGCTGCCTCAAACTGGGACGGAGCCAAGTAAATGCCTTGTTCCAACATCAGTTTGAAAAAGGAGGCAAAAGTATCCGTGTTGGAGGTGGTGGCAGAACTTAAATCAATTACTTTTTGATCCGTAAAGAAACTGGTAAACATGGAGCCTACCCGGTTAAAGGTTGTAGTCACGCCGGCTTTTTGGGCCGCTTCTTTCAGCCCTGTTTCCAGTTTGGCAGATTTCTTCTCCAGTTCATCGTAAATACCCGGCTGCTGCAATATTCTCAATGTGGTTAACCCTGCCGTCATGGCTAAGGGATTGCCGGACAGGGTGCCGGCCTGATACATGGGGCCTTGGGGAGCAACCAATTCCATTATTTCTCCTTTACCTCCGTAGGCGCCCACTGGCAGCCCTCCCCCGATCACTTTTCCAAGAGTGGTCAGGTCCGGTTCAATTCCATAGAGAAGCTGGGCACCGCCATAAGCAACCCGGAACCCGGTCATCACTTCATCGAAGATCAACAGTGTTCCGTATTCTTTAGTCAGCTGGCGAAGACCGGCCAAAAATCCTTCTACCGGCGGCACACAACCCATATTTCCGGCTACCGGCTCCAGGATGACAGCTGCAATTTGCTCCCCTTCCCGGGCAAAGATTTCCCTGAGCGTCTCCAAGTCATTGTAAGGAGCTACAATGGTATTGCTGCCGATGGAGGCAGGTACGCCGGGACTGGTGGGAACTCCCATGGTCAGGGCCCCGGAACCGGCCTTAATTAGCAAGTGATCGGCATGTCCATGATAACAGCCTTCAAATTTGACGATCTTGTCCCTTTTCGTATAGGCCCTGGCCAAACGCAAGGCACTCATGGTGGCTTCCGTACCGGAGTTGACCATCCTCACCAGGTCCATGCCGGGGAAAGTCTCCACCAGCAGCTTGGCCATCTCCGTTTCCAATTCAGTCGGTGCCCCAAAACTGGTACCAATTGACAGGCATTGGTTCAGAGCCTCAACTACTTTGGGATGGCGATGACCGAGGATCAAAGGCCCCCAGGAACCTACATAATCTACATAATTGTTGCCGTCAGCATCAAAGATCCTAGAACCTTCACCTTTCGTAATAAAAGGAGGATTCAGTCCTACAGATTTATAGGCTCTGACGGGACTATTGACTCCGCCGGGAATGTATTTTTGTGCTTCTTCAAATAGGGCCAGAGATTTAGCCAAACCTTTATGCATGTTCTTCCCCTTAACTCCTTTCTTCCAGCCAGCCTGCAGCATCCAAAGCGTGATAAGTCAGGATCAGGTCGGCGCCGGCTCGCTTCATACTTAATAACAGTTCCATCACTACCTTTTTCTCATCAATCCATCCCTTTGAAGCAGCGGCCTTAACCATGGCATATTCTCCACTGACATTATAAACGGCCAGGGGTACATCAAACCGGTCTTTGGCTCTCCTTAAAATATCCAGGTAAGGCAATCCCGGTTTGACCATGATGATGTCTGCACCTTCCTCCAAATCCAAGGCTATCTCCCGCATCGCTTCATTGGAATTGGCCGGATCCATCTGGTAACTGCTCCGGTCGCCAAACTGAGGGGCAGATTCAGCTACATCCCGGAACGGTCCATAAAAGGCAGATGCATATTTGGCTGCATAGGACATAATCGGAACCTGGTGGTATCCGTGGGTATCAAGGATCCGGCGAATAGCACCTATTCTGCCGTCCATCATGTCCGAAGGGGCTACCATATCCGCCCCCGCTTCCACATGGGACAAAGCTGTTTTTGCCAGAAGCTCCAGGGTAGGATCATTCAGGACCTGTCCTTTTTCGACGACACCGCAATGTCCATGACTGGTATACTCACATAAACAGACATCGGTGGCTACCAGCAGTTCAGGGTAGTTCTTTTTAATCGCTCTTACTGCTTGCTGAACTATGCCGTTTTCATGGTAAGCACCGGTTCCCAACTCATCTTTGTGTTCGGGGATGCCGAACAAAATAACGGACTGAATGCCCTTTTCCACTACTTTAGCTGTCTCCTGAAGCAGTTCATCCACAGATAACTGGAACACGCCAGGCATTGAAGCTACAGGGTTTCTTACTTTGGTACCGTAGATGACGAACATCGGATACATTAAATCTGATTTAGTCAAGTGATGCTCCCTGACCATTGCTCGTAGAGACGGTGATTGTCTGAGCCGCCGCATACGCTGAACCGGATATCCCATGCTGTTTCCTCCTTAGAACTTTCTTATCTGCACGAAATCAGCCAGGCGAGTTAAGGTGTTTCGCATTTCGGGAGATTGGATCAGTTGCAATTCCTTTTTAGCTTTAGCAATGAAGGTTTCTGCTACAAAAAATGAGTACTGAATGCCGCCGCTTCTTTTGATGATTTCAATTGCCTGATGGATATCAGTATCTGTTTTTTCACGTTTTATAATCAAGGAAGCCAATTCTGCCGCTTCCGGTGAGTGGCGGAGAGCATAAATAGTGGGTAATGTAATAATTCCCTGTCGCAAATCGCTGCCGATGGGTTTGCCGAATTCCTGTTGTTCCCCTGTCATATCCAGAATGTCATCGGTAATCTGAAAAGCCATCCCTAAATAATGCCCGTATTTGGTCAGGGAACGCTCCAGCTTCTGCTCTGCGCCAGCGGCAACGGCTCCCAGCTGGCAACTGGCGGAAATTAGCATTGCCGTTTTTCTTTTAATCCGGTAAAAATAGTCCCGTATATTTTGGTTTAACTCATAAGCAGTGGCAATTTGCTGGATTTCTCCCTGGCTCATTTCCACACTTACCTCCGCCAGTATTTGGGCAATGCGGGGATTGTCATACCTGCTAATGAGAAGCAGGGATTTGGCAAACAAATAATCCCCTGTATGCAATGATACCTTGTCTCCCCACTGGGCTTTTACAGTAGGTATTCCCCGGCGGGTAAGGGAATTATCAATCACATCATCATGAACTAAGGAAGCCATATGAATCAGTTCCAAAGCCACCGCTAAAGGCATCAGCCGTTCCAAAGTACCGCCACAGCATTTTCCTGCTAACAAAGCAAAAGCAGGCCTCAAACGTTTACCACCTGCTTTAAGTAAATGCAACGAAGCTTTTGTTAGCATCGGTGACGTGGACTGGACATGTTCCGCTAATTGTTTTTCCATTACCTTTAAATCTGATTGAATGTCTTTTAGTAATTCAATGCCGAGCATTGGTGAATCCGCTCCCAATATTGCGATGAATGCAATTTATAGGTTATATTCTGCTTAACTACTGCAAATCCTGCAATCTGTAATAGATTTGAAATACTTACGTTTTGAATCGATTGAATGGAGAACGCCCGCAGAGCGGGCGTATTTGGCTTACCTGTTAAAAAATCTGGCAAAACTGTACAGGGTAGTCTGACGGTTTAAATCGGCAATGGAAGTGGTCAAAGGCACATTTTTCGGACAGGCCATGACGCAGTTCTGGGAATTGCCGCAATCGGTAATGCCGCCTTTAGTCATAATGGCATCCAAACGCTGGTTCTTATCCATCTTGCCCAGGGGATGAATATTGAACAAGCGGACTTGCGCCAATGGTGCAGCCCCCATGAAATCCGATTTGGAGTTAACATTGGGGCAAGCTTCCATGCAGCAGCCACAGGTCATGCACCGGGACAACTGGTAGGCGACTTTACGGTCATGTTCCGATAACCGGGGACCCCTGCCCAGGTCAAAGGCACCGTCAATATTGACCCAAGCCTTTACCTTTTTCAGGTGTTCGAACATTACTTGACGATCCACCTGCAGGTCCCTGATGACAGGAAACTTGGTCAGAGGAGCCAGTTTAATCGGCTGCTCCAGTTGGTCAATCAATGCGGAACACGCCTGCCTGGCCTTTCCGTTAATCAGCATGGTACAGGCTCCGCATACTTCTTCCAGGCAAGTGCAATCCCAAACCACCGGAGTTGTTTTCTGGCCATGAGCGTTGGTGGGATTTTTCCTCAGCTCCATCAATACGGAGACTACGTTCATATTCGGTTTATAAGGAATTTTAAATTCTTCCCAACGGGAGGGTTCTTTAGGACCGTCTTGACGCTTGATTTTTAAATGAATGTATTCAGGCATTACTTTCCACCCCCGGCTACATCATAACGTCTTTTAACAGGCTCAATCAAAGAAACATCCACATCGGAGTAGCTGAACTTGGGGCCGTCCGGCGTCCAGCGGGCCCGGGTAGTTTTCAGCCATTCTTCATCGTTACGCTCAGGAAAATCAGGCTTATAATGGGCTCCTCTACTCTCATTCCGGTTGAGGGCACCTAAAGCAATTACCCGTGCCAATTCCAGCATGTGCCACAATTGTTTGACAAACATCACCGTCTGGTTGGCCCAACGACCGGTATCGCTCAGCTTGATATTCTTGTATCTTTCCATCAGTTCCTGAATCTTGGCATCGGCCAGTTCCAGGTTCTTGTTATAGCGGACGACACCTACATTGGTCATCATATTGTCGCCCAGTTCCTCATGGAGGAGGAAAGGATCTTCATTACCGTCCATCTTGTAAACGGCTTCGTCAATTTCAATTTGCCGTTGTTTTTCCTGTTCAAAGATATGCTGTGGAATATCAGCGGCGCTCTTGTCCAGGCCTTTAATATACTCAATGATCTTTGGACCTACCACATATCCGCTGTAGCTGGCCGATAACAGGGAGTTAGCTCCCAACCGGTTGGCTCCGTGATACATGTAGTCACATTCTCCGGCGGCAAAAAGACCGGGAATACCTGTCATATGGTTCCAATCCACATAAATACCGCCCATGAAGTAATGGGGAGCCGGGAAAATCTTCATGGGTACTTTCCGGGGATCTTCACCGGTAAATTGTTGGTAGATTTCCAGGATTCCTCCCAGACGGTTGGTGAGAAATTCGGGATCCTTGTGGGTCAGGTCAAGGTAAACCTGATTCTTGCCGTCAATGCCAAGGCCCATCTCTACGCAGACTTTATAGATGGCTCTGGAAGCAATGTCCCGGGGAACCAAGTTACCGTAAGCCGGGTACCATTCTTCGAGGAAATACCAGGGTTTGCCGTCTTTGTAAGTCCAAACACGACCTCCCTCGCCCCTGGAAGCCTCCGACATGAGCCGTGTCTTGTCGTCACCCAGCATACCGGTGGGATGGAATTGGACAAACTCACCGTTGGCAAATTCCACTCCTTGTTGATAAACCCGTCCGGCCGCCGCACCGGTGCAGATGATGGAGTTGGTACTCCTGCCGTAAATCATACCTGCTCCTCCGGTGGCCAGCACAACGGCGTCAGCGGGAAAGGAATGAATTTCCATGGAGGAAAGATCCTGGGCGATGATGCCCCGGCAAATGCCCTGCTCATCAATGACAGCCGACAGGAACTCCCAACCTTCGTATTTGGTAACTAACCCGAGGGCTTCAAATTTCCGCACTTGGGAATCTAACCCGTATAAAAGCTGCTGACCGGTGGTTCCTCCTGCAAAGGCGGTACGTCTTTTCTTCACTCCGCCGAAAAGGCGCAAATCCAAAAGCCCCTCAGGCGTCCGGCTGAAAACCACACCCATCCGGTCGTAAAGATAAATGATTCCCGGAGCATTGTCGCACATGCCTTTCACAGGTGTTTGATCCGCCAGGAAGTCGCCTCCGTAAATGGTGTCATAAAAATGCTGCCAAGTGGAATCCCCTTCTCCTTTGGTATCCAGGGCAGCATTGATGCCTCCTTGGGCACAGAGGGAGTGGGAACGCTTAACGGGGACCAGGGAAAATAAGTCCACTTTATATCCTTTTTCAACGATGCGCAGGGTCGCCATCAGTCCGGCCAACCCGCCACCGACAACAATCACTTTTTGCTCTGCCATAGCTTATTCCTCCTAACATCTTAGATAAAG
This sequence comes from Clostridia bacterium, assembly GCA_012512955.1. GTDB lineage: Bacteria > Bacillota > DULZ01 > DULZ01 > DULZ01 > JAAZDD01. Next base: position 3,327 of record JAAZDD010000225.1, on the reverse strand, counting down.
GCAAACAATGCTTGAATACCGATATAAGACAATGAGATAAACAATAATCCTGATACGATCACAGCTACCCTTTGTGAAAAGGGTCCTACAGTAACACCCCAAGTGATGAGGAAGGTAGCTAAGCCATTGGCAAAATGATAGACAGATGCCAATAATCCGACAATATAGAAGACCATCATCCAGGGATTGGATAAAACGGCAGTCATGGTATTGAAACTGATTTCCAGCCCGAACAGGGCGTTGGCAATACGTAAGGTATAACTATGATAAGCAACAAAGATAAGGGTAATAATGGCGGTAACCCGTTGCAGGTAGAAAAGCCAGTTCCGGTAATAGGTGTAGGATAGCACATTGTTTTTGGCCAGATAAACAATCCACAATCCGTATAAACCATGGAAAATAATGGGGATAGCAATCAGCAACAGTTCCACAACCGGCAAGAAAGGAATGCTTTGCAACACGGCTACTGCGTTGTTGTAAGCTTCCGGTCCTCTCATGCTGAAACTGTTGACGATCAGGTGCTCCATCAGGAAAAGGCCGATAGGTAGTACACCGGACATGGAATGGAGCTTGCGGATGAAATAATGCTGCTTTTCGAGATCCACTTTTTTCATTCTCCTTTCGGTTGGGTAGTGTGAAAATTGTGATACTATTAAATATTCTCTAACCTGTGAGTATTTCCTGCTTGTTGCGAAAAGTCAATTGCGAATCATGTCAAAAAAAAGCCCCCTTTAACTGGGGGCTTTCAGGGCCTGCTGATTAAAGGCTGAATATTTGTCCCGGTTCAATGACCTCACATTTGACTGTGGTGGCAGCTTCCACCTTTTCTTTGAAAAGATAAGGATCCTGCCTGATAATGTCAAAGGTATTGTAATGCATGGGTATGACAGTTTTGGGGCGCAAAAGTTTGGCGGCAGTTACAGCATCATCGGGTCCCATTACGAAATTGTCACCGATAGGCAGCAGTGCCAAATCCAGTGGGTATTTATTGCCAAGCAGTTCCATATCGCCGAACAGGCCTGTGTCACCGGCATGATAGATGTATTTGCCTTCCAGTTGGATCACGAAACCACAAGGACAACCGAGATATAAATTCTCTCCCAAAACTGAGGAACCATGCCAGGCAGGGGTTAACTGGAGCCTGCCAAAAGGAAATTGATAGCCTCCCCCGATATGCATACCGTGGGACTTGGCTCCCTGATTGGCGCAATAAGTGGCTAATTCGGCAACGCCAATAATGGTGGCTCCGGTTCTCTTGGCAATAGATACAGCATCGCCCAAATGATCGAAGTGCCCGTGGGTTACCAGGATATAATCGCAATTAATATCTTTGGCTTCAAGATCCGCCAGGGGATTGTCCGTAAACCAGGGGTCGATGACCAAAGTGTGTTCCGGAGTAGACAAAGAAAAACAGGCATGTCCGTGAAAGTGTACTTTGACCAAGGGAAACTCACCTCCTTAGTTATTCTTTGCCAGCGGGGTATTAGGCGGATAGCCTAAGCAGACCCCGGACATTTGGTCATGTTCAATGCGCTTGATTTCTTCGGCGGAATACTGTCCTGTGTGTGCGTAATAAAGCCAAGCAGTATTAATAACCAGCGGCAAGGAGACCAGCACCATATTGACCAGATTAACGCATCCCTGTGGTCCTCCCAGCTTGCTAATAACGGTTTTGGTAAAGCCTTTGTCCAGCGGAATACCGTTCAGTTTCTGGGGCAATAGTTCCAGTTGTTTGCATTCCTTATGCGGCGCTTTGATTACCTGAAGGCTGCCGGAGAGAATTGTAGGCTTTTCGATAGTTACCCTCTGGGTTAAAATAAGATCATGCAATGGATCCGTTAATGAACATGCAACTGTAAATATTCCTTCTTCTTCCCAACTTATATTTATTTTATAATCTCTAGCGAATAATTGCAAATTATCACTCTCTTTTCTTTACCGGGAGGTTTGGATATGTATATTCAAGATGATGCTTTACTCGAACTGGAGTCCCTTTATGGCCGGCCGGTAGAAATGACTTGGCGGCAGGAGATTACCCCGCCGGAAATGCAAATGCTTAAGGCCAGCCAAAAAAACGGTCGCAGCCATGATTTTACTTTTTTTATCAGTGACGGCAATGACCGAGTTGCGGTAATCAGAAAGCACCAACATCAACCGGGAGTATACAGGGCACCCAGTGGCGGGGCTGATCCTGAGGAAAACCTGGTAGAGGCAATTTTGCGTGAAGCCTGGGAAGAAACCGGGCTCAAGATCACTATTGACAGGTACCTACTGCGATTAAAGGTAATATTCTATTGCAATGAAATTAGTGTACCTTGGACCAGCCATATTATTACTGCCAAACCTGATACCCTGATGCTGTCACCCGTTGACCGGACGGAAATCAAAGAGGCCAAATGGGTTACTTGGGAGGAATTGCAGGGACCCATTAGGGCAAGCCTGCAGAACAGCAACCTGGGCCTCTTGCAATACCGGGTAAATTTAACGGATGCCGTTGCCACTCTATTAACGGTTAAAGATTCTTAAGCAGTGGGGTCCGTTTCTTGGGGCAGATTATTGACCACCTGCCTGAGGTATTTGGAAAAATCCCGGACCAGATCCTCTCTGGCTAAGGCGAATTCAACAGTTGCTGCCAAGAAGCCCAGCTTATCTCCAATATCATATCTTTTACCCTGAAATTCATAACCGATAATGGATTGGCTGTCAAGTAATGTTTTAAGGGCGTCAGTCAGTTGAATCTCTCCGCCTCGCCCCGGTGCCGTAGTGGCCAGAATATCGAATATTTCCGGTTGAATGATATAGCGTCCCATGATAGCGTAATTGGAAGGAGCCTCTTCCCGTGTGGGTTTCTCCACCAAATCAGTTATTTGGTGTGTGCCGGGTGCAATTACCCGGGAGGCCACAACTCCGTAGCTACTGACTTGCTCCCTGGGAACAGACTGAAGGGCGATCACATTGCCTCCGAATTGTTGATATACTCTGAGCAACTGTTTTAAACATGGTTCCTCATGGACGACCAAATCATCGCCCAACAAGAGAGCAAATGGCTCTTGGCCGACGAATTTCCGGGCGCAATAAACAGCATGGCCCAATCCTTTAGCTTCTTTCTGCCTGACATAATGGATGTCAGCCAAGTCTGAAATATAGCGGATTTCCTCCAATAATTCCCAGTTGCCTTTGTGCTCCAAAACCGCCTCCAGTTCCAAGGAACGGTCAAAATGGTCTTCAATAGCTCTTTTGTTACGTCCGGTAATAATTAAAATCTCCTCAATACCCGATTGAATGGCTTCTTCGATGATAAATTGGATGGCAGGCTTATCCACTATG
>JAAZDD010000224.1 GCA_012512955.1 Clostridia bacterium | reverse complement strand
CTGTGCGTATTGCTGACAAAGTGGAAATTGAAATGGAAAAAACAGCCATTGGTCGCATTGACGGTAAAGAGAATTAAGCCACAGTCGAGGGCTTTTTTCTTTTCTTGGCAAATAATACCGTCAATAGACAATTTTCACGGCAGGAATTTATTGAGGCCGTGTCCAATTTTATGTGTGTCCATATTTTTCCATGGAGGGTGGTCAGATGTCCTGGTTGGCCAGATTATTTGGCTTCACGGAAGAATCTGCTGAAAAATATGCCAAAGACTACACAAAGGCTATCATCTGGGGAATAAGTGTGGAAAAAGCATGGAACCAAACTGAGAACAACGCGTTTCTGCGTTTGGAGCGGACGGGGGAGGGAGGCTGATGATCCGGCTGTCCAGGAGCAGGACTCTAATCAACAGGGGCGATCTCTTTTCCCTCCGGCTGGGAACTAATGAAGACGGGCGGGATTATTATCGCCCGGTGCTGGTGGTCCAAAACGATATCGGCAATCGTTATTGTAATTCTGTTATTGTGGTGCCTTTATCATATAAGTTGCGTGGTAAACATTTATTTTTTGGGGTTTTGATAAAGAGTACCCCGGAAACCGGACTGCTTCAGGATGCGGTGGCATTATTGTCCCAAATCAGAACAGTGGAGAAAAGTTGTTTTTCCAATGATAATTACTTGGGCAGAGTTGACCGGAAAACCATGGAGAAAATAGATGAATGTCTGTCCCTGAGCCTTGGTCTGAGTACCTTGCAGAAGCTGCAAAACCGTCATATGGCTTAATGGGATGAATCAAAGTCAGCACTCGGCTGGCTTCTTTTTATGCGTTTTCTCACGACCCCCTTAAACCGGCTTCGTTGACAAGGGACAACCGTAGGTTTATAATTTCAAAGTATGGTATTATTAACGTGTATCATAGTTTAAGGAGGGAGAACCAGTGCAAATGGGGCGTGCAACACAGCTTGCCGTTGTAGTGATCGCTATTATTGCCGTCGGTCTCTTTGCTTTTCAGCCTTTACTCTATTCCCTGGAATTGGGCTTGGACCTGAAAGGCGGCGTTCAAGTTACTTTGCAGGCTAAGGATAAGCCCGGAGAAAAGGTTTCCGGTGAGGAAATGAGACAGCTTCAGGCAGTGATCAGAGAAAGAGTTGACCAGTTGGGAATTGCTGAGCCGAGAATCCAAATAGCCGGCGAAGATCGGTTGATTGTAGAATTGGCAGGTCTGGAAGATCCGGAAGCAGCAGTGGAGTTAATTGGTAAAACAGCCATGTTGGAGTTTAAAACTGCTGACGGAAGAATAATTTTACAGGGGGATCAGTTAAAGGATGCCCGGGCCGGGCATGATCCCAGGGATAATAAGCCGGTGATTAATTTAGAATTTAATGCCGAAGGGGCCAAAGCCTTTGCGGAAGCTACTACTGAGGCAGCTAAATACCGGAATACCGGGGATCCCCGGAATTATATTGCCATTTTTCTTGATGGCCAATTGATTTCCAATCCCGGAGTGTCAGAACCGATTCCTAACGGCAAGGCGGTAATCAGCGGCGGCTTTGAGGATTTTGAAGAGGCTGCTAACCTGGCTGCCCTGCTTCGCGGCGGGGCCCTGCCGGTGGAAACGGAAGTGATTGCCAAACAAGCCATAGGCCCTAGCCTGGGGATGGAATCTTTGGATAAGAGCAAGGTTGCCGTCGCGGTAGGTTTAGCGGCCATTGTTCTGTTCTTACTGGTTGTTTACCGTGTGCCGGGAGTAGTAGCCAATTTATCTCTCATCATTTATGCGGTCATTGTCCTCTCTGCTTTGTATCTGCTGAAAGCAGTGCTCACCTTGCCGGGTATTGCAGGTTTGCTGTTGTCAGTGGGCATGGCGGTGGATGCCAACATTATTATCTACGAACGGGTGAAGGATGAGCTGCGAAACGGCAAGACTTTGCGGGCCGCGGTGGAATCCGGTTTCAAAAGGGCCTTCTGGACCATCTTTGATGCCAATGTTACCACCTTAATTGCCGCTGCCATTTTATATTATTTGGGTTCCGGTCCCATCCGGGGCTTTGCCGTTACTTTAAGCATTGGTATAGTGGCCAGCATGTTTACCGCTATCACCTTGACCAGGTGGCTCTTAAGGGTGACTATTGCCTCCGGCTTATTTAATAAGAAAGAATACTACGGTGTAAGGGGGTAGGGAGTGATGAGTTTTACTTTTATGAGTAAGCGTAAACTTTGGTATGGCATCTCCCTGGTTCTCCTCATCGTAGGATTAGGATCTTATGCCTTGCAAGGGTTGAATAAAGGTATTGATTTTACTTCAGGGAATGTGCTGCAGCTCCAATTTGAGAGTGATGTAACTACCGGGCAAATCGAGGAAGTCCTTGATGCACAGGGGCTGTCAGGCTATTCCATTCAAACGGCTGGCAACGCCTCTGAGTATATAATCAGAACCAAGGAACTGACGGAAGCCCAAAATAAAGAGTTGCTGTCTGCTTTTGCAGAAAAATACGGTCCATTGGATATCAAGCAAAACCAGAAGATCGGAGAAGTCATCGGCCGGGAATTGACCAGAAACGCAGTACTGGCACTGGCTATTGCCGCCGTACTGATGATCGTCTATATCTCTTTTCGCTTTGAGGCTACATTTGGTGTAGTGGCAGTGGCTGCTTTGCTCCATGATGTTCTGGTTACGGTGGGATTGTTTTCTCTGTTCCAAATTGAGATTGACAGTGCCTTTGTAGCGGCTCTGCTGACTATCGTCGGTTATTCCATTAACAATACTATCGTCATCTTCGACCGGATTAGAGAAAACTTATATTTAGACAGTAAGGAGCCTTTGCCTGTTATTGTTGATAACAGTATTAACCAAACACTGGTTCGCTCCATTAACACCTCCTTGACGGTTATTTTTGCCCTGGTGGCTTTGCTGCTTTTAGGCGGGGATACTACTAAAGTATTTGCCTTGGCTCTGTTGCTGGGGACCGTTATCGGAACCTATTCCTCCATTTGCATTGCAACTTCTCTATGGTATGATTTAAAACGCAAATTGGAAGGCCGACAAGCCTTCAGACATGCTAAAGCCCGCTAGAGTGAAACCGACCGGAAAGGTCGGTTTCTTGCTGCAGGAAATTGGTAACAAATGTCGAATTTGATCTCAAAACATTGGGGGAGTGTTTAACCTGATTCAAGTTTATTGGATTGTGGCCTTCATTTTTGCCCTGATTGTGGCTGTTTTTGCCATTCAGAATGCTGAAGTTGTTAATATCCGGTTTCTTCGCTGGCAGTTTGAGAGTATCTCTTTAGTGCTGGTGATTATCGGTTCTGCTGCCGTTGGGGCGTTCCTATTCTTCATCTTGGGAACCATCAAGCAAGTCACCATGACCCTCAGACTTAAAGAAGCAGAGGGAAAGATTCGTAAACTGGAAAGTCAACTGGCAGAGTTGCAGCAACAGCAGCAAAAGGAAGAAGCAGCCACTGAGGAACAAGTGCGGGATGCAGTTGAATAACGGTGGAAGAAGCGGCTGAAGCTGCTTCTTTTTTTTGTCGGGTAGGGGCGGGATTAGTAGATTGCTTGCGCCGCTTTAATGGTTAATTTATAATGGTTGCATGGAGGACAGCGATGAATAGACTAGAGAAAAAATGGGAATTACCTGATGCAGATTGGTGTAGACAGAGTCTCTTGACAAAAGCACTTTCTATTTCACCGGTAACAGCCCGGGTATTGCTTAATAGAGGAATCTGCACTCCGGAAGAAGCTCGCCTCTTTTTGAAGGGCTCCCTTGAAGACCTGGCGTGCCCATGGAATTTACCCGGCATGACGGCTGCGGTTCAGCGTATAACGGACGGGATCAAGGGCCGGGACAGGATTCTTGTCTATGGTGACTATGATGTAGATGGTATTACGGCGACTGCCGTCCTGGTTTCCTTTTTACGGGAAATAGGGGTTTCGGCGGGTTACTACATTCCAGACCGTTCTGACGGGTACGGCTTAAATGAAGAGGCCTTGGAAGCCATTGCCGATCAAGGATACAACCTGGTGATTACCGTTGATTGTGGCATTTCCGCAGCTGCCGAAATAACTTATGGTAGGACACTGGGGCTGGACTTTGTGGTGACTGATCATCATGAGCCGGGGGAACAACTCCCTGACTGCCCCGTGGTAAATCCGAAGGTGGCACCTAACTTGAGCAGAGCCGGTGAACTGGCCGGTGTTGGTGTTGCTTTCAAGTTGGTCCAGGCTTTGGCCTCCCAATTGGGGTTGACTTCCGGTAAGCAATTCGATTATCTGGATTTGGTCGCTTTAGGTACCATCGCCGATGTGGTACCTCTGGTCAAAGATAACCGGCTACTGGTAAAATACGGCTTGATCCGGTTGAGGAATTCCAGGCGCCCGGGAATTCAAGCCTTGTGTGAGACAGCTTCAATTAATCAAGAACAGGTAACTGCCGGGCAAATCGCCTTTCTGTTGGCACCCCGGCTGAATGCGGCCGGTAGGATGGATTCTCCTTTCACGGCATTAGATCTGTTATTGACAGATTCGGTACAAAAAGCCAGGGAACTTGCTTTCAGACTGCAGGAACTGAATTCCACCCGCCAACTACTGGTCCAGCAAGTACAGATCGAAGCGGAAGCCATGGCTGAAGGCAGCCCTCCTGTTGATGAGGAACCGGTGCTGGTCCTGGCCTCTCCTTTCTGGCATCCTGGTGTGATCGGTATCGTCGCTGCCAAATTGGCAGAAAAATTCTTTCGCCCCGTAATTTTGCTGACCATTGAGGGCGAACTGGCGAAGGGATCGGGAAGGAGTATTGCCGGGTTTGACCTTTTTCAAGCAGTGGTCAGTTGTGAGGATTTGTTATTGACTGCAGGAGGTCACTGCCAGGCAGTAGGATTAACTTTGGCCGCCGACCGGATTGACTCCTTTCGCCGCAGAATTAATAGTGTTGGGGTAGCAATATGGAAAGAAGGATTATTGCAACCGTCTTTGCAGTTGGATGCGGAGGTATTGCCTGAGCAATTGGATTTGGCATTGGTAGATGAATTAAGCCAACTTGAGCCATTTGGTCATGGTAACCCTGAACCTGTGCTCATGCTAAGCAATGCTTCCCTCAAGAATTGGCGAAGGGTCGGCAAGGACGGGAACCATTTGAAGTTACAGGTGCAAGGAGATTTTGCTGAATTTGATTGTATTGGTTTTAACCTGGCATCACTGCTTGAGGAAGGAATCGATCTTAATAGGCCGCTGGATCTGGCTTTTCGCCTGGAACGCAACCGGTGGAACGGGCAGGTAGCCGTGCAGTTGGTCTTGGAGGATCTTAGAGAACATCGGTGTCCGGCAGTATCGCCGGCGTTGGAACAACTGTCAACCCCTTCTTCAATGCCTGAAGCGGATGAGGAAGAAACTCCCGGTCATTTTTGTGTTAACGGCAGTGAGCAGTTGCAATTGATTTTGGAACTGGTGTTGGCGGCGAAAAGTCAAAATCAGCCGGTTTGTTTATTGTTTCCCTCCCAAAGGATGCTGGCGGTTTACGAAAAGCTTTTGTCTGACAGCTTAATCAAGTATAATGTGACATGTCAGCGTCTTCACCGCCGGACGCCAAGAATAGGCAGCGAGCCTTCAGGAGGTCAGGTGTTCCTGGCTGTGGAAGGCATCAATTCTCCCTTGGGTGAGAGTAGGATTGTCAGATTGGCCTATCCTCAGTGGGATGATGAAGCCCGGCAAACCGGGAGTTCCGGTGAGATTCTCCTGGGATTTAGGGAACTTGACCCTGAAGACTATGAGTTTATCAGGAAGCCGTTGCCGGCTCGTGATAAATTAGGCTACATAGAGGCCTTGATCAGACAAGAAAAAGGTCCTGTCTTTATTTATACCAATAGAAAAAAGCAGGTCCTGGAAATATATCGTGGTTTGCAGTTGCTTTTTCCCCATAAAAAGGGAAATATCTTGTATTACCATCAGGGATTGTGTTTCTCCCAAAAGGAGATGATTTTGGCAGCAGCAGCTTACGGGTCGGCAGAAGTGATTATCGCCAACGAGTTTGTAGAACTGTTGCTGCCTGACCATAGTGGGATCGAGAATCGAGTTATTGTTGACGCTCCTTACAGTTGTGATGAACTTTTTCTGAAATCCCGTCCCCGTGGCAG
>JAAZDD010000223.1 GCA_012512955.1 Clostridia bacterium | reverse complement strand
GGATAGTCTATAATGACCAGGTACTCTTGAAAGGGGAGATACCATGCGACCGCTGGCGGAACGACTCCAATCCCGGAAATTCATCACTGCCATTGTGGCGGCGATTATTGCGGGACTGAAAGTATATTTTCCCGATCTGCCTTCCGAAGCCATCTGGACTGTAGTGGGCTGTTTGATGGGCTGGGTAGCCATTGAAGGTGCCATCGACGCTGTTTCCCAACTGGCCAAGTGGGCAGCGGAAAAACTGAATCCTGGCAAAGAGCCAGGCAAAGAGGAGCCCCCGGCATGAACCGGGGGTTGATTCTTTAGCAGCTCTCGTCGTCTGTTGTACCTGCCTCCGGCAAAACCCATCCTGAAGGAAAAGGTCTCCCTGTTGCTGAAGCCGGCGGCAGTGCCATGCCGCAGCCAAGCAACAGGGAGACCTGTTTTATTTCACTGCTTCCAAATCCGCTTGAACGGTCGCTTCCAGTAACAGGCCAATGCCTTGGTAGAAGGGGTGGCGTGCTTCCTGGGATACTTTAACCCCTAATTTAGGCAGCCATTGGGACAGGTGCTCCTTTAGGAAGTTATTGGCCTTTTCCAGGTAGCTTCCGGCGTCTTCCTCACCGGCCATGGCCCTTGCCAATAAATAGTACATGAATTCCAGTTGCACGGACATGTGATCCGGAAGTTCCGCATAGTCAAGAGTCAGCTCCAGGCCTTCAGCCCGGAGCGCCTCAGCCATGGCTTCCGAAGCGGGTCCCATTAAGGTCCGTTGCATTTCTTTGGGCCGGTCCTCATCGTAAAATGATTCGTAAGGAGGACAAACCGGAGGCATGGGCCCTACGAACAGGCGGTTGTACTCCACCTTGAGGTCAAGGAGCAGTTGTTCCCGCTTTTCTGCCGGTCCCCGGAAAGAACCCAGGACCTTTTCCACCAGTTGTTCTCCTCTTGGTCCCAGGAGCTGCCTGGCGGCTTTGGTTAATCGTTCCGGGTTATCTCCTTCCAGGGCCGCAAAAAAGTTTTCTGCCGGCTCGTAAAGGGCCAGGGCCAGAAATTGATACAGGATCATCCGGGTAAAACCGTCGTTCATGTTATTTTTCATTTGGTCGCACCGCCGGTCAGGCTGTTGCCTCCGGCCAATTGCCGGCTCCCGGCCCCGGCAGAACCGGTTTCCGCCGGAGAGCCCGTCTTCATTACCAGCCCGATACCGTAGATGATGATGAGGGCTACCAGGGCCAGGGCCCCGACGGTGATGACGATTTCGTGCAAAGTAGGTGTATAGGCGGCGACGGAAGCAAAGGGGAACTGGCCTGCTTCAAAGTACTGACCGGTACTTTCGATGAAGCGTCCCGTGGAAACCCCCGGCCGGTCCGGCATATTGAGGACCAGGAAGCCGGGCAAAATGATGTTAATCCGCTTTAAAAACACAGCCACCATGACCAGGAAGCCTGCCCCGGCTATCCAGCCCGGTGAGCGGCGGGTAGATTTGTTAATCAGGATCAAGAATGGGACAACCATGCCCACAATCAGTTCAATCCAGAGCAGTGGTGCCAGCTTGCCGGTGAGAATGAGATAG
>JAAZDD010000222.1 GCA_012512955.1 Clostridia bacterium | reverse complement strand
TGTTTTTTATTTTGCCGGTGTTCCCTTGCAAATCGGCTCGATCATTGTGGTAATTATCGGGACAGCTGAGTTTATTCGTCTTGAAAAATCAATGGGCTTGACACCTTTAGTGACTTGGAGTTATCTAATAGGTTTAAATTGTCTTTTGTTTGGCATATACTTATGGCATGGACAGTATTTCGCTCTGTCCATGTGGGTTCTCTTGATCTTGTCTCTGGCCCATTTTTTAATAGTTTTTCCTCAACGGAATTTTAACGATCTGGCAGCGACTTATTTCGGTGCCCTTTATGTGGGAGGTCTCTTTAGCTACCTGATTCGTTTGCGGGAGTTTCATCCTGAAGGCTGGAACTGGGTGTTGCTGGTGTTTTTGTTGACCTGGGCCAATGATACGGGTGCCTATTTTATCGGTCGGAAATTCGGAAAACGGTCTTTGGCTCCCCGGTTAAGCCCGAAGAAAAGTGTGGAAGGTTTCCTGGGGGGACTGGGTCTCGCTGTAGTCACCGCCTTGGGATTCGGTTACTATGTTTCAGCTGAAAACTATCTGGTGTGGTTATTGCTAGGCTGTCTAACCGCGGTGGTGGGAGCCATGGGTGACCTGCTGGAATCCGCCTTCAAAAGGTTGGCTAAGCTGAAAGATTCCGGCAATTTGCTTCCGGGTCACGGAGGTCTGTTGGATCGGATAGACAGTTTATTGCTGGTAGCTCCTACTGTTTATTATTTTATACAGTTCATGAGCCTGCAGGTAAAATGAGGTGAATGATGTCTGGTAAAGAACATAATGATTTAGCAGCCTTAATTCGGGTATTGAAAATTCTGGGCTGGCTGTCGGTTGCATTTTTAGCTTATTACTATTTGCTTCCGGCTGCATTAACAGCATTTAATTATATATTGCCTCTGGTATTACCATTTATCTTGGGGATGGTGCTTGCGGCCCTACTGGAACCACTGGTTACCTTAGTCGGTAAAAAATTGAGGCTGTCCAGGGGTTTAAGCGTTTTAGGTACAATCAGTGTGACTATGGGCGGTATTGTTTTTGCTTTCAGTTGGATGATCGCCAGGGCGGTAACGGAGTTGGTCAAGCTGGGCGAGGCTTTTCCCGGTTATGCCCAAAGAATGGCTGCCGGACTGGAGTACCTTTTCAGCCAGGCCAGGATCCTATATTATACATTGGAATTGCCGGCCAATTGGCAGCACATTTTAGCACAACGTCTGGAACTGCTTTCTGCCTCGGTTATCGATAATTTAACCATCTCCCTTGGTGCCTTGGGGGCATTGACGGCGGTTCCCAATGCTGTTTTGGTGTTGGTCTTCGCCATTATTTCAGCTTATTTTTTTAGTAAGGATAAAGACAAGATCTCCCTGACGCTTTTTCGTTTGCTTCCACCCTCATGGGCTTCCTTTTTACATAATATGGGCAATCAAACGGGCAATGCGAATCTCGGTTACCTGCGGGCCCAATTGATTTTGATGCTTATAACCATGGGACAGACTTTAATCGGTTTATATCTGTTGCGAGTTGACTATGTGCTGTTGATTACCTTTGTTGTAGGTTTCCTTGACTTACTGCCGGTTTTAGGGCCGGGTCTTGTTTTTGTTCCCTGGATTATCATTGCCTTTTTTCTGGGGCAGATCCGTCTGGCAGTGGCTTTACTGGTGCTTTATGGTATTATCTCCCTGGTGCGCCAGTTGATTCAGCCTAAAATTGTAGGGGACAGTATCGGGATTCATCCACTGGAGACTTTGATTTCATTATATATCGGCCTAAAAGTCCTGGGAGTCCTGGGCCTCATTTTGGGACCAATCTTATTGGTAATAGGCAAGGGATGTTGGCGCTATTTTCAGGAACGCAAAGGAGGATACTGATGTCCAAAGGTATAGCCATTTTAGGCTCTACCGGTTCGATTGGCAGGCAGACTTTAGAAATTTGTAAAGCCTATCCGGAACGCTTCATGCCGGTGGTCTTGACGGCAATGGGCAACATTGAACTGTTGGAGCAACAGATCAGAGAGTTTAAGCCGAAAATGGCAGTTGTGGGTGATAAAGACAAAGGAAGATATCTGGAAGAGAAGGTAGCTGATTTAGCTGTTGCTGTTTATGCAGGCAACGAGTATTTGCCCGATGCGGTGACCGATCCGGAGGTAGATACAGTGGTGACTGCCGTTTCCGGAGCCGTTGGTCTGCTTCCCACTTTGGCAGCGGTTAAAGCCGGCAAAAATATCGCCTTAGCCAATAAGGAGCCCCTGGTGGCTGCCGGGGAACTGGTAATGGACGCAGTGCGAGCCTCCAATTGCCAGTTGATTCCCGTTGACAGTGAGCATTCCGCCTTGTTTCAGTGTTTGCAGGGTAACCGGCATGAGGATATTGAACAACTGATTTTGACCGCTTCAGGGGGACCTTTTAGGGGCCGTTCCAGGGAGGAGTTGGAAAGGGTTACTGTCCAGCAGGCGTTGAAGCATCCCAATTGGAGCATGGGAGCCAAGATTACCATTGATTCAGCCACCCTCATGAATAAGGGATTGGAAGTAATTGAGGCAAAGCATCTCTTTCAGGTGGATTTGGACAGAATTAAAGTAGTTGTGCATCCCCAGAGCATTATTCACTCCATGGTCAGATATAAGGATGGTTCCATCCTGGCCCAACTGGGAACACCGGATATGAGATTGCCCATTCAATATGCCCTCACCTGGCCGGAACGATGGGAAGGGGGTCCTAATACGCAACTGGATTTGCTGACGCTACAACCTCTGACCTTTGAAGCCCCCGATTGGGAGACTTTTCCCGCTTTAGGGCTGGCCTATCAGGCGGGCAGGGAAGGGGGCACTATGCCCACCGTGCTTAATGGTGCTAATGAGGAAGCTGTTCATGCTTTTTTGCAAGGCCGCATCACGTTTCCTGCTATTACGGAAATTGTAGGCCGGGTCATGGAGGAACTTGAGAACATTAAGAAACCGGACTTGGAAGCTATTCTGGCCGCCGACAGGGAAGCCAGAAGGCGAGCTGCCCATTGGGTTTCCAAGTATGTTTCTTAAGGAAAGGTGGTGCCATGTCAGTGATAGTGTCCATTGCCGTAACAGTACTTATACTGGGATTGCTTATTTTTGTCCATGAATTGGGCCACTTTCTGGTGGCCAAGATGGTGGGGATTAGAGTCCACGAGTTCGCTTTAGGCATGGGGCCCCTTGTTTGGTCGCGAAAATCCGGGGAAACTTTGTATTCATTGCGGGCATTGCCCATTGGCGGCTTCAACCGGATGGCCGGTATGGATCCGGAGGAACCATACGATCCACGGGGCTTTAATACCAGGACCGTTGGCCAGCGGATGGGTGTGATTGCTGCAGGCAGTCTGATGAATTTTTTGCTGGCGATCCTGTTGTTTGTTATCTTTTTTATGGGAATTGGAATCATTTCCAACAGCAACCGGATTTCCGGGGTGTTGGAAGGGAGTCCTGCCGAGGCTGCAGGATTGCAGGCAGGGGACCGGATTGTGGCCGTTGACGGGAAGGAAACTCCCACTTGGGAACAATTGACCAGTGCCATTCGTAGCCGGCCCAATGAGGAAATTGTGCTAACCGTCATGAGAGGAGAAGAAGAAAGGCAAATTGTACTGCAAACGCTCCGGGATGAAGAGGAAAATGTGGGCCTAATCGGTGTTAAGCCCTCCGTTGAAAAGAAAGGCTTTTTTGAATCCATTTGGTTAGGGGTAACTTATTCAGTTTCATTGATTGTGTTAATTCTTCAGCAGTTGTTCCTGATGATTGGGGGGCAGGTGCCTCCGAAAGTGGCCGGCCCGGTAGGGATGGTCCAAATTGTGGGGGAAGCGGTCAACTTCGGGATCGGTACCATTATTCAGTTTACAGCAATGCTCAGTCTTAACCTGGGCCTCATTAATCTCTTTCCCATTCCTGCTCTGGACGGAAGCCGTCTGGTATTTTTGGCGGTAGAAGGTTTAAGGGGCAGACCCATCAATCCGGAGAAAGAAAACTTTCTTCATTTTCTCGGATTTGTCTTGCTGATCGGATTAATGATCTTAATCACCTATCAGGATATTTGGCGGATCCTACTTGATTAGAGGTGCTTTCATGATACCGGCGAAACGCAGAAATACCCGGGAAATAAGGATCGGTAAGGTACCTATCGGAGGAAATCATCCCATTACCGTGCAATCCATGACCAATACGGATACCAGGGATGTAGACGGTACCGTTAAACAAATTCGTCTTTTGGAAAAGGTCGGCTGCGAATTGGTGCGGGTGGCGGTGATCGATGAGGAAGCTTGTGAGGCTTTAAAAAAGATTAAGGAGCAGATCAAGATACCTTTGATTGCCGATATCCATTTCGATTACCGTTTAGCACTGCAGGC
>JAAZDD010000221.1 GCA_012512955.1 Clostridia bacterium | reverse complement strand
GTTGGCGGAGCTGACGGGAATCGAACCCGCGATCTTCGGCGTGACAGGCCGACATGTTAACCGCTACACTACAGCTCCAAAAGAAAAAAATGGTGACCCGTAGGGGAGTCGAACCCCTGTTACCAGCGTGAAAGGCTGGTGTCTTAGACCACTTGACCAACGGGCCACGAAAATGGTGAGCCATCCGCGACTCGAACGCGGGACACCCTGATTAAAAGTCAGGTGCTCTACCGACTGAGCTAATGGCTCAAACCTCACAGGTCTATATGATACAGGAAAATGGTCCAACTGTCAATAAGTTTTCGCAAACTGTTTTTTCCGGTCAAGTCAGGCCTGGACAGTGAGTTCATCTTTGAAACTGGCCTGTATTTTAAGGATGTTATCAATCCCCCGCATAAAAGCGTCCACCACTTCCGGGTCAAACTGCTTCCCGGCAGCCTGGGCAATAAATTCCAAGGAGTATTCATTGGAGTAAACCGGCTTGTAGATCCGCTTGCTGGTTAAAGCATCAAAAACATCGGCCAAGGCCACGATCCGGCCTACCAAAGGTATCTGGGAACCGGACAATCCCCTGGGATAGCCGGAACCGTCATATCTTTCATGGTGGGAAATGGCAATTTGCTCAGCAATCTGCAACAACCGGGAATCAGAATCACCCAGGATACGGGCGCCGATGATGGTATGTGATTTCATTATTTCCCAGTCTTCCGGGGACAGTTTTCCCGGCCGCAGGAGCACGTGATCGGGAACCCCTATTTTGCCTACATCATGCAAGGGGCTGGCATAAAAAATATCTTCCACCAGGCTGTCCGGCAACCCCATTTGACGGGAGATCTCGGCACTGTAATGGCTGATTCGTTTAATATGGCCGGCCGTATCCTCATCCCGGTATTCAGCGGCCACCGACAACCGGTAAATGGTGTCCAGATAGGACTTGGTCAGGCTGGCGTTGCTCTGCTTTAATTCATGCAGTGCTCTTTCCAGTTCGGCAGTTTTTTCTTTCACCAGCCGCTCCAGTGTCAAATAATAATCTTTCTTTTGGGCGTATTCGTAATACTCTTTGACCTTTAACAAGGATTTGACCCGGGCCACCAGTTCCGCACGATCCAACGGCTTCATCAAAAAGTCATCGGCCCCGGCTTCGATGCCCTGGAGACGGGCTTGTTTGTCAGCATAACCGGTGATCATCACTACCGGAATCAAACGGGTTTCTTCGTCCGATTTAATGGCACGACAAATCTCAATCCCATCCTGTTCCGTCAAAATCAGATCCAGGATGATCAAATCCGGTTTGGTCTGACGTACCAACATTAGAGTATTCCGGCTGCCGTCATCCTCCACTACCTCATAATCCAGCGGAGATAAGAAACTGTTGATAATTTTTCGTTCCAGCTTGCTGTCATCCACAATGAGGATGCGTGCATTGGTTTTACCCATCCCAGTGCCTCCGAGGTTCTTTCTATCTATCCTATGCAAAAAAATAGCGATTAGGTTATTTTCGACGCCGGACTTGAGCTTTCCTGCCAAAAAACCAGCTTTTTGTACCGTGAAACAAGTCCGGTGTTAATCGAGGCTGAAGCAAAGTGCCAGCCTTTCGATTGACACCGGTTGTTAAGCTCCCTTTTACTGTTTATTGGCAATGTCCCGGGCGACGACAATACCTGTTACCGAAGCTTGCATCAGCCCCCGGGTAATACCTGCCCCGTCCCCAATAGCATAAAGATTGGCTACTTGGGTCTCAAAGTTGTTTTCCACCATGACTTTTGAAGAATAGAATTTGACCTCCACCCCATACAGCAGTGTATTCCTGGCATACATGCCGGGAGCAATATGATCAAAAGCCCGCAAGGTCTCCGTAATGGAAGTGAGATAGCGTTGGGGCAATACATAGCTTAAATCCCCGTGCACCGCACTTTTCAGGGTGGGAATAGTGGTTGATTTCTTCAACCGGTCGTAATCGGTTCTCCGGCCCTTCAGCACGTCCCCCAAACGCTGGACCATGACCCCGCCTCCCGTCAGCATGTTGGCCAGCCGGGCAATATAGCGGCCATACTCAATGGGCTCGTTGAAAGGCTCGGTAAAGCGGGTGGACACTAACAGGGCAAAATTGGTATTCATGGTCTTCAGTTCAGGATCGGCGTAGCTGTGTCCGTTGACCACGGCGATATTGCCGTCATAATGTTCTTCGGAAACTACACCGCCGGGATTCATACAGAAAGAACGGACCCGGTTATCAAAAGTATCGGAATAATAGACCAGTTTGGCCTCATAGAGGTCCTTGGTCAGGTGGTCGATAATGGAATTGGGTACCTCCACCCGGACACCGATATCCACTTCATTATTCTGGGTCTTAATTCCCAAACGCTGCATTTCCTGGGCCAACCAGGCGGCCCCTCCCCGGCCGGGAGCAGCTACTACATATTTTGCTTTAACCCTTTTGGCTTCCTGGCCCCTTTTTTGCAATAAAACTCCCTTTACTTCCCCTTTTTCCACCAGGATCTCCTGAACGGTGGTCAATTCGGAAAACTCTGTATTGGTGTTTTCCATCAGGTGCCGGTACATGGCACGCAATACTTCAAAAGCCAATTCAGTACCCAAGTGGCGTACCGGACAGGGAATCAATTTAATGCTGTACTTACTGGCCTCATACATGATGTCTTCTACCCTTTTGGTATTGAGGCCGTAAACGGTGTCACTGGCCCCAAACTCCAGGTAAATGGAATCAGCGTAATCAATCAAAGCTTGGGCATCCTCAAAACTCATATAATCGGTAATGCGACCGCCTACCTCCGGTGATTTGCTCAGCTTGCCGTCACTGAAGGCTCCCGCTCCCGACCACCCGCTGGTGATGGCGCAAGGATTGCAGTTTTGGCAAACATGGGTTTTCCTGGCGGGACACACCCTTTTGTCAATACTGCGACCTTTATCAACAATAAGGATACTGGCATTCCGATTGAGCTTGGCCAATTCGATGGCGGTAAAAATACCGGCCGGCCCGGCCCCAATAACCACTACATCATAACTGTCCTTCATCTTCCTTCACCTCATCCCGTGGCTTTTCCGGGCATAAAAATAACTCAAACAGAAACGCTCCTTTCCATTTGAGTTTGTTCCCGTTTCTCGACTCCTATCACCCAGGCAACTTCCGAACATGACCATTATAACAGGAAGGTTGACAAGGATCAAGTAAATAACCGAATATTATTTTGTTTTTTGATAAAAACATTCGCCTAATTTGCCGAAGCCCAGGCTCCCATCCGTTCCAAACCAAGAATCCTGGCGATCATCGCTGCCAAAGCCCCATCCACCAGGTGGTGCAAAGCGGTGCCGATTCCTACTACCACACCCCAATCATAGACACTGAACCCAAAAGGAATAACCACCAAGGCCTCCAGACCGGCGTGGACCGGCAGGGCGGCCAAGAGGGCCAAGTAATAAGGTTTCCCCTGGCGGAGCAACAAAGCAGCCACCAGGCCCACGGCGATGTGACTTAAAGCCCGGGCGGCAATCACGGGACCGGCCGTTACCAAAAAACCGAAGGCAGAAGCGGCTCCCACCATGGCCGCCGCCATGGGACTGATCAGGGTGCCCAGAAACAGGGGTACATGGGAGGCCAAGGTGGCGGAAAAAGGCCCGGCTACAATACGGAGATAAGGGCCCAGGACTAAAGGGATCAGTAAAGAAAAAGCAGTAAAAAGCCCTCCTAAAGCTAACTCCCGTGCTTTCATCAGATCATCCTCCTTGACAACAGGTGTCTTGTCAGCTGTAGCTAAATTGTACCCCTGTCCCCTCCGCCAGTCAATCACTTTTTTTCACGCCTTCAAAAACTGCCCGGAAACCGGACCACTGTGGGAACCCCCGCCGGGATCACCTTGGCTGCCGGTTACCGGATCAGAAAGCCCAGGGCATCCAACCGGTCCTGAATCCGTTCCAAAACCTCCGGGGCGAAGGCCTCCACCGTATGGAGATGAACTCCTGAAGTCAAAAGGGATAAGGGCGCAGCACCGCTTTCCTGCAAATTGGTGACAAACTCTCTTACCTCACGGCGGGAAGCCAGCATCAGCAGCCCTTTTAATTCCCCGTAAAGGGGATGTTCCACGGTAACATCCACCACCCGCCCGCCGCAGTCAACGATAGCGTTCAGTTCCTCCTCCAGTTCCCGGACACCGTGACTGACGGCAAAGGTTTTCCGGTACAAGGGTTGAGGACCGTCCCCGGCCAGCAGGTAGCCTTGGGGAGTAGCCAAAATAGCCTGGCCCTCCGCCCTCAGCAAAGCTACATCCTGAACAATCACCTGGCGGCTGACCCCAAATCGCTGGGCCAAATCACTGCCGGTAACGGGCCGGTCACTGCCCGCAAGGATTGCCTGAATCTGTTTTCTCCTGGCTTCACCTCTCATGACTTAATACCCTCCGTTTCTATACCCTCTTGGCACCGATACCGTATTTTTTGAGCAGGATCACCAGGCCATGACCCAAAGTGAAAACCACCAGAGCCTGGCTGATGCCGATGCTGATCACGTTCAACCAGTAGGGCCAGTTGAACAACAGATGTAAATAGGCACTGACAAATAACGCATTGAACAGGATGGGGGGAAGGTAGGCCAGGCGAGTGTCTCTCAAGAGATAGGTGGCATAAGCAGCCAGCAAGGTCACCAAACTGCCGCAGATAATATCCACCAAGCCCAGTCCCCCGAAAATATTGGCAATCAGCGCACCGATATACAACCCCAGGATGGCCTCCGGGTACAGGATGGGGAGCAGGGTCAAAGCCTCGGCCAATCGCAGTTGCACTACTCCATAAGACAGAGGTTGAAATGCCAGGCATAAGACTACATAAACAGCAGCAATGACCGCTGCCCTGACAATCCGTTCTCGCTCCATGCCTGCTCCTTTCTACTCCAGGTAAACGGCGGTACCGCTGACAGTAACCATCAGCATTCCGTCCCGGATCACTTCGTAATCAATATCAATCCCGATAATACCGTTGGCATTCAACCTTCTGGCCTCATCCTGCATCTCCCGCAGCGCCACATTCCGGGCCTGGGCCAGCTTTTGCTCGTAGGCCCCGGAGCGTCCCCCGACGATATCGGTAATACTGGCCATAAAATCCCTGACCACATTGGCCCCCATAATGGCTTCACCGGTCACAATCCCCAGGTAGTCTTTGATCCTGCGGCCTTCCACCGTGCCGGTAGTTGTTAACAGCATTCCTTCCAATCCCCCTCATCTTTATTTATTCAGCAAAATCATTCTCCGAGTAAACTTTTAATCCCTCTTTTCGGAGCAGGGCCGCGGTAACCCCTTGCCCCGGTTTCTTCACTCCCTGAAAAGTACCGTCATAAATGAGACTGCTGCCACAGGAAGGACTCCCTTCTTTCAAAATGGCGCCTTTCGCTCCCAGCAACCGGGCAATTCTTAAAGTCTCTTCTCCGCCCCGGATAAAATTCCCGGTTACATCTGTGCCCTCCCGGGTCAAGACTTGAGCTTTACCTGACCAAACATCTTCCCCGGAGCCGCCGGCGATTTCCGCCGGGCACCGGGGGGTGCTTAATCCCCCCAGCTGTTCCGGACAGACCAGTTGCACTCTCTCTTGCTTAAGCAATTCCCGGATTTGCGGGTGTAAATTATCTTCCGCATTATACTTGCATTTTACCCCTGCCAGGCAGGCACTGACAATAAACAAAAGCACCACCCCTTAAATTGGCTTGACACTGAAAGGTCCTTCGTTTTATACTTAACCTAAATTAAGTTTTTCTCTAGCAGCCTTATTTCTACTACCGAGCGAAACCGGATATAAGTACAAATCATTTCAGAAAGGACCTAACCAACATGGAGGATATGTATTTAGAGACTGCCCGCAAACTGGATTTTGTCACTGCTGAAGTCTCCCACCGGCTGAAAAAATTGCTGGCTGAGGAGAAAGAAGATCTTACCGTCGTTCAGTTTTTTACCTTAAGACTGTTGGCCCGGGAAGAACGCCTGAAAGTCACCGACATCGCCGGCTGCTTGGGGGTCACTTTAAGTGCCATTACCGGGCTGATCAACCGCCTGTACAAGCTGGGCCTGGTGACCAGGGACCAGGATGAAGCTGACCGCCGGGTCGTCTGGATTAAGCTTACCCCAAAAGGCCGGGAACTAATAGATGAACTGAATGAAAAAAGGGCGGAAAAATTGGCCGTCCTCCTCAGGGAAATGCCCGAAGAAGATTTTCGCAAGTTTGAGGAACTGCTGCTTTTTATCTCGGAAAAACTAGGCTGAAGTCGGAACCTGACAGACTTCAGCCTTAACTTTTTTCCGTTCCTGAAGGGCAATGGACTACCGGTCAAAGTAAATACTTTTCCCGGTGGCGGAAAGGGGAATGCCCACCACCAGTTCGCCCTCAATTAAGTTGAGTTGTCTGGCTGCCACTCCCACCCGGTACATAATCCGGTTGTCCGCATTTAAGATGCTGGCTGTTTTGGCGGCAGAGCCTAAAGCGATACCCAAATCCATGATTCTCCAGGCGCAGATGGGGCCTGCAAATTCAGGGCCTGCAACAGGGTTCGGTAAATCGCTGCATTTGGCAAAACCACAGGCGCCGCAATTGAGACCGGCGGCCTGGGCCTTTTTCAGGGCCAGCAACAAAACCGCCGCTGACTGCCTGATATTTTCCCCGTCACGATCCCAGTTTTTCTTACCGGTCTCCTTGCCGTAAGCCACACAGGTCTCAGCCAGTCTCTCCACTTCCGCTCCCGTAACCACTTTGATTTCGACAAAATCCTTGCCGGCGGCTTTAGGGGCCGTTCTGGCCGATAAAGCCATCAATCCTGCCACCAGTTCCATAATCTTCTGATCCATAGTCACCCTCCTTGATAATTTTTTATATTAAAATGATCTTATTACCGGCTATCCATGACCTGCCAGATCTCCGGGGGGATAATCCCCAGCCGCCACAAGGCAATGCCCCCCAGTTCATATTTGTTGACCAGTTCCAGTTTACCCTTTATCCCTTGGGGGCTTTCGTACCAGAGTTCCCGTACCTTTCCGTCCCGGTCCCGGTAACGGAAACCGGCGGAATATGCTTTTGCCTCGTCGAAAATCATTTCCCCCGGGAAGGATGCAAGAACAGACTGTACTTGGCTTAAAGTAACTGTGCGTCCCTGGCCTTGTTCCGGCCAATCATAACCGTAAATACCCAGCCCCAGGAGTATTTTTTCCGGAGGAATCACTTGGACCCCATAGCTCACCACCTGTTCCACCCAATCCAGGCCGGCTACCGGGCCCGGTTCTCCCCCCGGGTAATGCTGGTCATAAGCCATCAGCACCACTTGATCGGCCACCTCTCCCAAGGCCTTGTAATCATAGGCATCGAACCAGCCCATCCGGTCAGCGGTTTTAGCCGGCAAAGCCAGGCTCAAAGCATAGCCCCTGTCTTTCAAACCTTCCCGGAGAAAAGCCAGGAATCCGGTTAAACTCTCCCGGAAAGAGGCCCCCACATTCTCCAAATCCAGGTGCACTCCCTGATAGCCCCGGTGGTCCAGCCATCTCAAAAGATCGGTCAGGGTCACCTGCCAGGACTCTTTATTTGCCAAGACCTGGTGTAATATCTCCTTATCATTGGAAAAGACCATGGCCTGGCACCGCAGACCCCGGTTCTGAGCCAATTCCAGTCCCTGGGGGAAGAAAACCTGTTCCTCCACTCTTCCACCGGCTTGTAGAGTATAAGAATTGAAATAAACTCCGTGAACCGTGTCCTGCCGGTCTTCCAGAGATACCAGGGATTGGGCATCTATGTAATAACCCCAGATTTCACCCGGAGATGCCCGGCTCCCTGACCGGATCCCCACTTGCCGGCGTTCCGGATCCCAGTGCACCTCCGCTCCCAGGGCTTCACTGACAAAGCGGAGAGGGATCAACACCCGGCCCTCCCTAATCTGAGCCGGGACATCCAGGGAATAATATACACCGTTCACCCTGGCCTCTCCTGCTCCCGGCCACAACTGAACGGTTCCCCGGGAATGACTGACCGCCGCCAGTTTTTCTTCAGGCTGCCAAATCACCTCCGCCCCCAACCGCTCCAGCACCGAACGAAGGGGCACCAGTACCCTTCCCTCAGACAAAAGAGGAGGTACCTCCGTTACCACCTGCTCACCGTCCACCACCAATTCAATTCCCCAGGCAGGGGCGGCCAAAACCATTAACGTGATTAAGATAGCCAAAGTTCTTTTCCACTGCCTCACTCTAATCACCTACCGGTCCCATCGATAAATCAGCTACAGATTTCTAGAATTGGATTCCGGATTCCTGCCCAGTTCCTGTAAAGTTCCCTCTTTTATCAGGATAAAAAAAACTCCGGCCCGAAATCCGGAGTTGGTGCTTGCAGCTTGTTTTAGGCCAACAGTTGGGCCACGGAGGCCCCATGGGCATACCAGGGTGCCCATTTCAATTGTTCCCTGTTGGCCAGAACCCCTTTAATCTCTTCCGGGGAAATCCCTTGTCTCATCCAAGCGGCCACTGCTCCGGCACCCTGATAATTGCCTACAAACTGGGCGCCCAGGATCCTCTGGGAGTCAGCTATAACCTTGAGATAGCCGGCCTGGGTCTCCTGTTCCTGCACCGTGAAATCCTCGCAGGCAAAGGCGTTTCTTAAAGCATCTTCCGTCGCCCCTACGGAGACTGCCGTCAGACCGGCTATTTCCTCAATGACCACACTTAAAGCACCCGGGTAAGACCGGGGCTCCCCCAGGCAATTGGCGGCAGCCACTGCTGCCTGTTCCTTGGCACTGGCCCATAATAGGCTGAGACAGGGTTTGCCGAAGGTCTGGTCCCAGACCTGGACGCAATCCCCGCAGGCATAAACATGTTCTATGCTGGTTTCCATTTTGTCATTGACTTTGATGCC
Source organism: Clostridia bacterium (assembly GCA_012512955.1). GTDB lineage: Bacteria > Bacillota > DULZ01 > DULZ01 > DULZ01 > JAAZDD01. The sequence continues at coordinate 203 of JAAZDD010000221.1, read as the reverse complement.
CCCCAGTTGGCCGATTTCAATGCCCGCCTGCTTCGCCAGGGCGGTATTGGGTCTCACCCCCGTGGCCCAGACCACCAGGTCACAGGCCAGTTCAGCGTTGCCGGTGGTGATGCCGGTAACTTTTTTCCGGCCTTTAACCCCCGTCACTTTTTCCCCAACCATGACCTTGACCCCGGCTCCTTCCACCTGCCGCTGCAGCAGGG
>JAAZDD010000220.1 GCA_012512955.1 Clostridia bacterium | reverse complement strand
GGGAAGCTACCAGTTTGCCGTTGCTGAAAACGGCATAGGGTCTGAAACTCTGCAGGTCATCAGCCACAACCAGGTCCGCTTTGAAACCCGGCGCTATGGCCCCATAATGATGCAGGCGGAAATGGCGGGCCGTATTAATAGTGGCCATTTGCAGCGCAGTGACCGGAGCTACATTGTTGGCAACCAGCAGCCGCAGCAGGTGATCCAGGTGCCCTTCCTTGAGCAAATCTTCCGGGTGCCGGTCGTCAGTGACCAGGGAACAATTGACCGAGTTAAAGCTGTTAACGGCCGGCAGCAAATCCAACAGATTCCGGGTAGCGGATCCTTCCCGCAGCATCAACTGCATTCCCAGCCGGAGACGCTCCCTGGCTTCCTCCCGGTTGATACATTCGTGGTCAGAGGTTACGCCGGCCAGCCTGTAGGCGCTCAATTCCTTCCCCGAAAAACCGGGGGCATGGCCGTCGATTAGTTTCCCTGCCTGGCGGACCGCCTCGATTTTGGCCCATACACCCTGATCCCCCAGCAGGACTCCCGGCACATTCATTAACTCTCCCAAGGCTACTACTCTGGGGTGGTTCAGGTAAGGACGCAGATCTTCCGCTTCCAATCTTGCTCCGGCATCCTCTAGGTCAGTGGCAGGTACACAGGAGGGCAGGCAGAAGAACACCTTTAAGGGCAGCCCTTCCGTGGCTTGGAGCAGGTAATCAATGCCGTCGGTGCCCCACACATTGGCCATTTCATGGGGATCCGTTATTACGGCGGTTGTTCCTCGCGGCAAGATGGCGGCGGCAAACTCAGCAGGACTGACCATGCTGCTTTCCAGGTGGACGTGGCCGTCGATTAAACCGGGATAAACATAGCGACCCTCCAGGTCAATTTCTTCTTGGCCCCTGTATTCCCCCAGGCCAACGATGATCTCACCGGCAATGGCAATATCCGTAGTGTAGATTTCCCCTGATAACACATTGACCAGTTGGGCATTTTTCAATACCAGCGGGGCTTTTTGTTTCCCTAAAGACCAAGCCAGTGTTTCCAAATTCATGATAGGTTAACCCCCTTTGTAAAAGAACATGGTTTATGGTCCGGTTACAGGGATACCTGCAGCCGGTGGAGATCATACGAAAAAGCGGATTAAGAATAGGAGGGAGAGGATCCACATGGTGACGCTGATCTTCTCAAACTTGCCCGTTAAAAAGTGAAGCAGTGTATAGGCCAGCACCCCAAAGACAATCCCTTCCGCGATACTGTAGGCAAAAGGCATCATCACAATGGCCAGGAAGGCCGGAATTGCTTCCAGGTAATCGGAAAAGTTGATCTTCATGACCGGTTCAATCATGAAGACGCCGACGATGATCAAAACCGGAGCCGTTGCTTCCCCCGGAACCACCCCAATCAGGGGGGAGAAGAAGAGGGCTACCAGGAACAAAGTACTGGCTACAATAGCCGTCAAACCGGTCCGGCCTCCTTCAGCCACCCCGGCGGCACTTTCCACGAAAGTGGTCACGGTACTGGTGCCTACTACGGAGCCGAAAACAGTGCCCAAAGAGTCTGCCAACAGGGCTTTTTCCGCTCGGGGAAGCTTGCCGTCCCGGTCCAGCATTCCTGCTTTGCTGGATACCCCCACCAGGGTGCCGATGGTGTCAAACAGGTCCACAAAAGTGAATGCGAAGATGATGGGAATAATCCCAAAATCAAAGACCTCTTTGAAACCGATGGTAAAGGCGCCGAAGGTTTCCGCCAGGCTGGGAGGGGCGCTGAACACGCCGAAATTTTCCAGGTTGGTTACCCCAAGGGGAATTCCCAGGACGGTGGTAAGGGCAATTCCCCAAAGGAGAGCGCCTTTAACTTTCCGCACCACCAGAAAGCCGGTGATGATCAGTCCTAAAGTGGCCAGAATTACCCCCGGCTCGGAAAAGTCTCCGAGAGCTACCATGGTGTTGGGGTTCGCTTCAATGATACCGGCATTGGCTAAGCCAATCAGGGCGATAAAAAGGCCAATACCGGCGC
>JAAZDD010000026.1 GCA_012512955.1 Clostridia bacterium | reverse complement strand
CGTGAATGTGGCTGTCGGATTTGCAAAAATAGTCTGACAGATTTAAACAAATGTAAATTTCGGCATGATGCATAAAAATACCTTTTTTGTTTTTATTTTTCGAAAATTCTTGTTTTAGGTGTTACTGGTAGGATCCAGGGGGACGGCAGACTGAGTGAAAACGCCCCCTGGAATTCTCAAGAAAATCACTAATAAGGTCTTGTTAATGACGGTTTTCAAAAGTTTATCCAGGGAAAGAAACCGGCAGCCTAGATTAATGCCGGTTTTTCTCTTTCTTTTAGCCGGCGTAGTATTTCTTTTGGCCCAAGTATATTTATTGCTCGCCTAAAATTGTATGCAAGGTATACCAAAGAAACCTCCGCTGTTACAGAGATTTTCCTCCTGGTTAAGAAATAGTAAGCTCCCCAGCTTCTTTTAATCGTACCGAAGGGATGCTCTACGATCATTTGGCGGAGTTTATACTTATCTTTGTTCAGTTCCGTGTTGTAATCAATGTTATCAAGGAAATCCTGGTCAACATGTCGCAGGATGCGCCTGCCCTTTTTGCTTCTGGTGCAACGGGATTTCATGTCGCAATTTCTACAAGCATCATAATTAAAATAGTCGTATCCTACAATCTGACCTTTTTCCTTCCTAGTTCTTCCTCTGGTCAGTTTCTGACCGGCAGGGCAAATGTAAATATCTTTTTCTTAGTCATACTGGAATTTATCTGCATAAAAATCTCTATCGCCGGTACCGTTAGCATATACTTGCTTGGAAACATAAGGGATGATATCGTTTTCTACGCATTTCTTCAGGTCCCGGGCATTGTAATAGCCTTTGTCTGCCAGCACTTCTAATGGCTTATTGCCAAACAGTTTCTTTGCTCTTAACGCCATGTTATCAAGTTCGCCTAAATCATTTGGCTTCTGGGTTACCTTGAAATCAGCGATCAATTTTTCCTTGGCATCTACCGTAGTCTGGACATTATAGCTTACATCCACATTGTTATTGTTATTGCACATTAGTCTGGCGTCCGGGTCTGTGGTTGATATTTCATTTTGACCTGTTTCCTTAAGCTTTTGTTGGAGTTCTTCGTACTTTTCTTTGCGATTTTTGAGTTCCTGTATTCTGTTGTTTATTTCCTCGGCACTGATCTTTCTGTCTGATGCTTCAAGGGCATCTCCCCGGTCAAGCTCATCCATATACTTGTCGATTTTGGCATCAATTTGTTTTAAGAGTTTGTTAAGCTTCTTCTGGCTGTAGTTGTTTCTTTTGGCATTACAAGCACGAAATTTGGAACCATCAATAGCTACTAATTCTTTACCGAATAGTTCCCATTCATCACAGAGCTTGTTAAAGTCTCTGAACACGGCCTTTAATGCCTTTTTATTGTCTTTTCTAAAATCAGCTATGGTTTTAAAATCGGGTCTTAATTTTTTTAAAAGCCATATTACTTCTATGTTTCTTATGGCTTCATGTTCCAATCGACGGGATGAGCGTATCCCATTTAGGTACCCATAAAGATAAAGCTTCAAAAGGTCTGCTGGGTTATATGGGGGCCTGCCTACTGCTGCAGTGGTTGCTTTTTTAAAACCGAGCTTCTGCAAGTCCAGCTGATCTACATAGGCATCTATTATGCGGACAACATTGTCTTCAGTGATATAGTCGTCTATGCTTTCGGGAAATAAAATCATTTGGTTTCTGTCTTGACCTTGAATGTACCCCATAAACCCACCCTTTCCTTAGCATTCTTCACCTAAATTATATCATTTTTGTGGATTTATGGAGAAAAAAGTTGGGTTTTCACACAGTCTGCCGTCCCCTTGTCTCTGTCTCAATGGTTATTAATTGCCAAATGAGGATGGACATGTTAGAATCAGTTTAACATCATCACTTACTTGAGGTTATTATTATGCGGATCGCTGTAATCGACGGTCAAGGCGGCGGAATTGGCAAAAGAATCGTGGAGAGTTTACGGGCTAATTTACCTGAGGACATAGAAATAATTGCTTTGGCCACTAATGCATTAGCTGCCTCCCAAATGTTGAAGGCCGGTGCCAATGAAGGTGCCAGTGGGGAAAATGCGGTTGTTTACAATGCTTCCAAAGTGGATATTATCGTTGGAACTGTGGCCTTATTGGTGCCCAATTCCATGTTGGGTGAAATGACAGCCAAAATGGTTGAAGCCATTGGCTGTTCTAACGCCATTAAGGTATTAATTCCCCTCAACCGGTCCAACATCTATATTGTAGGGGCTGTGGATGAACCATTACCCCATCAAATAGACGCTCTCGTTGACAAGTTAAAAGAATTAATAAGTAAAAGAGGATGAATAAATGACCAGGAAAGAGATGGCTCAGATCAGTGCTGAGATCGTTAGTTGGATGCAGGAAAAGGTTCAGGCTGCAGGAGGTAAAGGTGCTGTATTTGGCCTGTCCGGGGGCATTGATTCCGCGGTTGTTGCAGGGCTTTGTACGAGAGCTTTCGGCGATCATGCTCTTGCGGTAATTATGCCATGCTATAGTGCCCAGGAAGATGTTGAGCATGCCTTGTTGGTGGCTAAGACTTTCCGGTTGCCTTATTTAATAGTAGATTTAAATAATACTTACGATGCTTTGGCTGGGGAGTTAAGGGCAAAAATGCTCCAAGGGGCAGAAAATAAGGAGATTGCCCTGGCTAATTTGAAGCCACGTTTAAGAATGACCACTTTGTACTACTATGCTGCCTGTTTCAATTACTTGGTGATGGGAACGGGCAATCGGAGTGAAATTGCTGTCGGTTATTTTACTAAATACGGTGACGGGGGTGTAGACCTGGAACCGATTGGCCACTTGCTGAAGCAGGAAGTGGTGGCTTTAGCCGATTATTTGGGAGTGCCGAAAGAGATTATAGATAAAGCCCCTGCTGCCGGTCTTTGGGAGGGTCAGACCGATGAACAGGAACTCGGTTTTTCCTATGCTGATTTAGATCGTTACTTAAAGTATGGGGAAGCTGAGGCCGGAGTGAAAGCCCGAATTGAAGCCCTCCGCCGGCAAAGTGAACATAAACGACGGATGCCCCCAAGTCCAATGCTGCCTTAGCAGGATTGTTGCTTGGAACATTAGTTCACATGTGTTAAAATAGTGAAGGTATAAACATCTGTTTTGCGAGGTGGGAGAGTTATGGCGGGCCATTCAAAATGGGCTAATATTAAACACAAGAAAGCTAAAGCCGATGAAAAAAGGGGTAAAATATTCACTAAAATCGGCCGTGAGTTGATGGTAGCTGCTAAACAAGGAGGTCCCGACCCGGAGGCAAATCCCAGATTAAAGGCTGTGATCCAAAAGGCAAAGGCTGCCAATATGCCAAACGATAACTTTATGCGCAACATTCAAAAGGCTACCGGCGGCGGTGACAGCACAAATTATGAGGAAGCTGTTTACGAAGGTTATGGCCCCGGTGGTGTTGCCATCCTGCTTAATATAATGACTGATAACCGTAACCGGACTGCCGGCGAAATTCGCCATGTTTTTTCTCGCAATGGCGGAAGTTTGGGAGAAACAGGTTGTGTGGCCTGGATGTTTGACAGCAAAGGAATTATTAACTTGGCTTTGCGGGAGGATGACGATCCTGATACCGTCCTGTTGGAGGCTCTTGAAGCAGGGGCTGAGGATGTTTCTATTAATGACGGGATAGCAGAGATCATTACCACGCCGGAAGATTTGGATACGGTTAGAGAGGCACTGGTCGGTGCCGGTTACCAGCTCCAGTCAGCTGAATATACCAAAGTGCCACAAAATACTGTTGAAATAAATGATCCGGAGCAAGCAAAACAAGTGCTGAAACTTATGGATTTATTAGAAGATCATGATGACGTACAGGATGTATATGCTAACTTCGATATTCCTGATGAATTGATGGAAGCATTGGAGCAATAAGGTTAAGGTTGCCGCAGGGCAACCTTATTTGTATAAGGCCGAACCCAATTGGCAATAATAGACAACTAAACAAGCCAATCGGAGGGGTGCCTATGTCCGAACATTCCCTACCTGCTGCCGGACGGAGATTCGCAATTGTTCTCGCGATTGTAATTTGTGCTATTGTACTGCAATATTATTACCCTGAACCGGAACAACGAATGATCAATTATCCCGGGAGAGTTGCTACAGAGGACAACAGCAGACATCAGGAACTGGTCAAGCTGGTTACAAATTATCTTAAATGTGGACATTCTGTTGTTTTAGAGAACACGATTGACCCAAATCGATTGACAGAAATCATGGCTGAACATCCTGAGCTGGAATTGCAGCAAATTGATGGTGATACCGTTTTGATGCTAACCAACGAAGGCTTCTGCCCTGATCACGAAGAAAAAAGATATCTGGGGATCCGGGGAGAATACCTGGCTATCTTCAGGGGCTCCGCCGGCAATGGCGAGTTGGAAAGCATTACGCAAATCAGGGTTGACCGCCTGCCGGAAGAATGGCAATCAAAATTACAAGAAGGAAAGCTGGTCTTTGAAGATGAAATTTCTCTAATGGAGGCACTGGATAGCCTGGATGAATACCAGTCATAACGCCGTTGAGGCGTTATTTTTGTTTGCCATTGGGGTAATGCTCGGCTTGCAGGTTATAGCTTTTAAATGTAGAATACTGATCGAGAGGTGAACCCCATGCGTATATTGGGTGTAGATCCGGGAACGGCCATCGTAGGGTTTGGGCTGATCGATAGCCATGGTTCAACCTACGGGTTAGTGGATTATGGTTGTATCCGTACTTCTGCGGAAGACAGTGTCCCGGAAAGATTAAAACAGATCTTTCAGCAGCTCCAGCAGTTGATTGACCAATTTCAGCCCGATTGTTTAGTGGTAGAGGAGCTGTTTTTCAATAAAAATGCGAAAACAGCCTTGGCCGTCGGTCAGGCGAGGGGCGTTATTCTTTTATCCGGTATTGAGAAGAATTTGCCTGTCTATGAGTATACTCCTTTGCAAGTAAAACAGGCCATTGTGGGCTATGGCCGGGCGGACAAAAGGCAGGTTCAGGAAATGGTTAGAGTGTTACTCAAATTAGAGAAAAAACCTGCTCCTGATGATGCTGCCGATGCTCTTGCCATAGCTATTTGTCATGCCCATTCTAATAAACTAAAGAGATTATTGAGTTAGAGGACGAGTTTAAATGATCGCTTTTTTACAAGGGACAGTAATTGATATTGAGGAAGACAGCGTGATTCTGAATGTGGGCGGGGTGGGCTACCGGGTCTTTTTGCCCGACAATTTGATGGCTTTACTTCCCCCTATCGGGGCAGAATTACAGCTTCATGTTGAACAGGAAGTCCGGGAAGATAGGGTAGCTCTGTATGGATTTAAGGATAAAGAGCAATTGCAATTATACCGGAAACTGATCTCCGTTACCGGAATAGGGCCCAAGGTAGCATTGGGGATCATTGGGGCTACAGACCCCGGTCGTTTTATCCGTTCCATTTTGAATGAAGAATTGAATTACTTGACCAAGCTGCCCGGCGTTGGAAAAAAAACGGCACAAAGACTGATTTTGGAGTTAAAAGATAAATTAACATTGCCGGAAAGCCAATTGCACCGTGGAACAACAGATACCTATTTATCTTCTGTCCGGGAAGATGCCTTAGAAGCACTGGTAAGCCTGGGCTATCAGAAGCAGGAAGTATTGCCTTTCTTAGCTGAAGGTCATCAAGTTTTGGGTGATCAGTGCGGGGTTCAGGAGTTGGTCCGGTTTGTATTGAAGGCCGCCGGGAAGAATAGGAGGGGATAGAAGATTGAAAGAACGTTTTGTGTCAGGAGAACAGTTACCTCTTGACAGTGAGATAGAAAGTAATTTGCGACCGAAAAGGCTATCTGAATACATAGGACAGGCAAAAGTAAAGGAGAGCCTATCTATTTTCATTCAAGCGGCCAAGCAAAGGGGAGAGGCTTTGGATCACCTCTTGCTTTATGGACCACCTGGACTGGGTAAAACCACTTTGGCTACTATTGTTGCTAATGAAATGGGTGTTCAAATTAAGACTACTTCCGGTCCTGCCATTGAACGGGCGGGAGACTTGGCTGCTATCATCACTAACCTTGACGAAGGAGACATTTTATTCATCGATGAGATTCACAGGCTGAACCGGCAGGTGGAAGAAGTACTGTATCCCGCTATGGAAGATTTCGTCTTGGATATAGTGTTGGGCAAAGGCCCTAGCGCCCGGAGTATCAGATTGGAGCTTCCCAGTTTTACACTGATTGGGGCCACTACCAGGGCCGGTCTACTGACTTCTCCCTTGCGGGATCGATTTGGTTTAATCAATAAGCTGGAGTTTTATTCCCCAGAGGAACTTACCGAAATAGTACTACGCTCAGCCTCAATTCTGGACGTGGCTATTGACCGGTCAGGTGCATTTGAAATTGCCCGCCGTTCCCGGGGGACCCCCCGGATCGCCAATCGATTGTTGAAACGGGTCCGGGATTTTGCCCAAGTATTAAGGGACGGGAAAATTGATGAACAAGTGGCAAAAGAGGGCCTGGCCATGCTGGAAATAGATGAACACGGCCTGGATAAAACGGATCGTCAAATGCTTACCACCATCATTGCCAAATTCGGTGGCGGACCTGTTGGCTTGGACACCTTGGCGGCCACCATCGGTGAGGAAGCGACCACGGTGGAAGATGTTTACGAACCCTTCCTGCTACAGCAGGGTTTTTTACACCGTACACCTCGTGGACGGGTGGTAACGCCATTTACCTACAGGTATTTTGGCTTAAGGATGCCTGAGGACCTGGAACAAGAATCTCTCTTTTAGTTGCTTTAGAGAGGTTAGCAGATACTGAGCTTGCAACGTCAGAGGAGAGGATACGATGGATGAAAAAAACATGTCTATAATAGAGCACTTGGCGGAATTGCGTAAAGTATTAATAGTAAGTATAGTAGCTATCTTGGTAGGGGGATTTATTTGTTTTTTTGCCTGGGGAGACCTCCTGTTCGAGATTGTTACCGCCCCCCTTGAGGAGTTTGATGTATCTCTGGTTTACATTAGTATGCCTGAAGCTTTTTTGACCAAAGTCAAGATTTCATTGGTAGCCGGTGTAGTGCTGGTTTCTCCCATTGTGTTTTGGCAGATCTGGAGTTACATTGTCCCGGCTCTACATCAGAATGAAAAAAGAATAATCTTGACTTTGTTACCCGCTTCCCTGGTGCTGTTCGTAGCAGGCATTCTCTTTGCCTACTTTACCGTTTTCCGATTTGCAGCCGGTTTTTTGTTGATGATTGCCGGTGATGGCCTACAGGCCATGATTTCTGTCAGCCGTTATGTTTCTTTCCTTTTGACTTTTTTGCTGCCCTTTGGCATCATTTTTCAGTTGCCCCTGGTGATCCTCTTCCTGACCAGAATTGGTGTAATTACCAGTGCCAAGTTGGCAACCTACAGGAAGTATGTCATTGTGCTTAGTTTTGTAGTGGCTGCTGTCCTCACTCCTCCTGACGTTATTTCCCAGGTCTTTATGGCAGGTAGTTTGATTATTCTCTACGAAGCAAGTTTCTTAATTTCCAAATTGGTGAAGCCGAAAGTGATTGATTATGACGATGATCTGGTGGAAAGTCATGAGTCTAAATGAGGTGTAAAGATTGGATGTTTCCATGATTATTCTGGCCGGGGGCAAAAACTCCCGGATGAAAAAGGAAAAGGCTTTTCTGACAGTGGATGACAGGCCTATGATCGAAAAAACCGTAAGTGAAGCCAAGGACCATTGCCGGGAAATCATTGTGGTCACCAACCGGCCCGAAGCCTACCATTACTTGGATATTGTTGTTACCAGCGATCTGATTCCCGGTCGGGGCCCCTTATCCGGTATTCATGCCGGTTTATTCAAATCTTCTTCTTTTTATAACTTTGTAGTGGCCTGTGATATGCCCTTTATCAGCATGGAACTGGCTGAACGTTTGAGGCGGGAAGCAGAGAACCATGATGTAATTGTGCCCTGTTGGGACGGGGGGCTGCAGCCCCTTCACGCCCTCTATAGTAAAAACTGCGCCGGAGAAATCGAAAAAGCCCTGCACAACAATGTCCGTAAAGTTGTGGATGTTTATCAGAACTTGAAAGTAAAAGTAATCGAAGAAGAACAGTTAATCCAGTGGGGCATATCCCCCAGGGTGTTCTTTAATGTGAATACCCCCGAAGATTTGACTGTGGCCCAATCAATGGTCAAGAGGAAAATATGAACCGGTGATCGAAGGTGATTATCCATGGGTGATTTGAGTGTTTTTGGTAGATTGCTTGTCTATTTGGGACTGGGTTTGACAATCCTCGGTGCCCTTATCTGGGGTGTTAGCCGTGTTTTTCCCATTGGCAGGTTGCCCGGAGATATCCTGTTCCAAAAAGAAGGAGTAACTGTTTATTTTCCCATTGCTACTTGTATCCTTTTGAGTATTCTTTTGACACTGCTTCTCAATTTACTGCGACGGTAAAAAGAGGTAGGTTTGCTGAAGGACTTTTCCCTCTCTTGTCGAAAAAGCTAGAAGTATAGCTTATTACCTGGGGAGAGGGGAATGCCTGCTTGACTGTTTTACGCCGGTTGTCAATATCTCTTGTCTTGTTATGTTTAAGTTTATGGATAATTCCGGAAGCCTATGGGGCTGATCAGGTCAGAGTTTTGTTGAAACAGGAATATGACAGGGCATATTTTTCTGTAATTGAGGGGGATTACCTGCTCATCGACGGCGGCACGGGGCTGCCGGTGGCAATGCCCTTACCGGGTGAACAATGGACTGTCTTTCTTGAAGGGTTGACCCTGAAAGCCCAACGCACAGGAGATTCTACGGCCCTGTCTTTTACAGGAGGAGCCTTGCTGGCAGCCCAGGGTGGATCCGAAGCTTTCTTTCGTTTTGGCAACAACAGCTATCCAGGTGATCTCCATTTCATAGGGCTGAACGATCGAATGCTGGTGGTCAATTCAGTGAATCTTGAAGATTACCTGATTGGTGTCCTTGCCGAGGAGATGTCCGGTGCCCTTCCTATGGAAGCCCTGAAGGCGCAGGCGGTTGTCTCCCGCACTCTGGCTACTTATCGTAAAAGTCCTTCCCCTTATTATGCTCTGCCTGCACAGGTTAATGCTCAGCTCTACCGGGGATATGATAGGAAACTTTCCTATTACGATAACCTCAGAGCGGCAGTGGCCGCTACGGAAGGGGAAAAAATATTCTATGACGGCAGCCTCATTGAGGCGGTTTTTCATGCCAATGCCGGAGGAATGACTGCTTCCAGCGAAGATGTCTGGGGAGGAAAGAGACCATATCTTCAATCGGTAGCCTCTCCATTTGATGTCTATGCTTTAGAATATCCAAAACAAAGTGGTGGATGGCCTGCCAATTCCTATGAGTGGTCGAAGTCCTACAGTCGTATTGAATTATCCGGTAAGATTGCAGAATGGAGCCGGACCAACCCTGATGAAGCTATTTCCATTGGAACCGTACTGGAACTGAGGCCTCATGCTGAAAATAGCCAAGTTTCTTCCCCAGGCAGGGTAACTCATTTGGATATCATCGGTACTTTGGGAACGGTGACGGTGTCAGGGGAAAACGCAAGGCAAATCATTGATTAAAGAAGCACTAGATTTACCGTAGAGTGAGGCGGCTCTTTAACCCTATTATCGGTCAATGGATTATCCCAATGGGGAGAAACGGGCAATCTGGCGGTGATCGGTTCCGGAGGGGAAGTCAATAAGGTTTCCGGTTCTCCTGCCGGCAGCTTATTTGTGAAGGGAAAAAGTGGCACTGTTCCCTTACAGTCGGGTGGAGACGGCTTCAACTTTTACGGCAGGGGTTTCGGCCACGGAGTAGGCCTAAGCCAGTGGGGAGCAATCGGAATGGCGGAGGCAGGGTATAATTACCAGGAAATTATCGAACACTATTATAACCAGGGAAAATTTGACGGTCGCTTGCAAATACGCCGCTGATGATGAGGGAAAATGTTAACGAAAGAATTTGACTATGAATTGCCTAAAGAATTAATTGCCCAGGAACCTGTTGAACCCAGAGATCGGTCACGGTTGATGGTGGTCCGTCGTAGGGATGGCAGTCTGGAGCACCGGGTCTTCAATGAAATCGTCTCTTACTTCCGGCCCGGGGATGTGTTGGTTATCAACAACACTAAAGTAATGCCTGCCAGGCTGTACGGTACCAAAGTAGGAACCGGAGCCAAGATTGAAATCCTCTTGCTGAAACCGGTCGGGCCGGGCCAGTTTGAAGCGCTGGTGAAGCCTGGTAAAAAAGTAAAGTTAGGTACTACCATTCATTTTGGCAATGGGGAATTGACGGCTAAAGTGGTCGATTATACTTCCCACGGAGGGCGAATACTGGACTTAGAGTATACAGGAGCTTTGGAGGAAGTACTGGCAAAACTGGGGACAATGCCACTTCCCCCATATATTACTCGCCGGCTGAATGATCCCCGGCGTTATCAAACGGTATACGGGCAGCATTGGGGCTCTGCTGCAGCACCGACGGCCGGTTTGCATTTTACGGAAGGGCTGATGGAGCAGATCAAGGAGCAAGGTGTTGAGATTGTAGAATTGCTGCTTCATGTGGGATTAGGCACTTTTCGGCCGGTAGAGGCTGAACGGGTGGAAGACCACCGGATGCACAGTGAATATTACCGGCTTGAAGCCCCAGCTGCTGAGAGGATTAACAGGGCGAGGCGTGAAGGGGCACGAATTATCGCTGTGGGAACCACCAGTGTCAGGGTCCTGGAAACGGTGGCCCAAAGTAGCGGTAAAGTGGTCCCCCAGGAGGGGTGGACAGATATTTTTATTTATCCCGGTTATCGTTGCAAAATAGTTGATGCAATGATTACCAATTTCCACCTGCCCCAATCTACCTTGCTAATGCTGGTCAGTGCTTTTGCCGGTTCAGATTTGATTAAAAAAGCTTATAGGGAGGCGGTAGCATCCCGGTACCGGTTTTTCAGTTTTGGGGATGCCATGTTGATTATCTAGTTATGAGGTGAAGTATTTGGCCGCAGAGTTTGAAGTGCTGTATCATAGTCAAAAATCCAATGCCCGCTTAGGAAGGTTGCGCTTGACTCATGGGGTAGTGGAAACTCCTGTATTTATGCCGGTGGGAACTCAAGCCACCGTTAAAACAATGACCCCCGAGGAGTTGAAAGCCATTGGAGCTGAGATCATTCTCAGCAATACATATCACCTGTATTTGAGGCCGGGCCATCAATTGGTGAAGGAAGCAGGAGGGCTTCATTCCTTCATGCATTGGGACAAACCAATACTGACGGACAGCGGTGGCTTTCAAGTTTTTAGCTTGGCTGACTTGCGGAAAATCACCGAGGAAGGAGTTACTTTTCGCTCCCACCTGGACGGCTCTACCCATTTCTTTTCACCGGAACGGTCAATGGAAATTCAAATGGCCCTAGGCTCAGATATTGCCATGGTCTTTGATATCTGTTCTCCCTATCCCTACGAGTATGACAAAGCGGAAAGGGATTTAAACATCACTACTGCGTGGGCAAAGAGATGTAAAGATTATCATTCCAGGGAGGATCAGGCTCTGTTTGGCATTGTCCAGGGTAGTGTCTATGAAGATTTACGGAAACGCAGTGTGGAGGAATTGGTCAATATTGGCTTCCCAGGCTATGGAATTGGCGGATTAAGCGTAGGAGAACCAAAGGATTTAATGTATGAGCTGCTGGAAGTAACCATACCCTTGCTTCCTCAAGATAAACCACGCTATTTGATGGGGGTGGGCTCGCCGGATTGTTTGGTTGAAGGAGTCCTCAGAGGGGTAGACATGTTTGACTGTGTCCTGCCTACCAGGATCGCCCGGAACGGAACTGCTTGGACCAGCCAAGGGAAGGTGACAGTCCGCAATGCCGCTTATGCCAGGGACTTTGATCCCCTGGATCCGGAATGTGATTGCTATACCTGTCAACATTATTCCCGGGCTTATATCCGTCATCTCTTTAAAGCGGAAGAAATTCTGGGACTTCGCCTGACTACTATCCACAACCTTGCTTATTTGATTAAATTGATGCACCGGGTGAGAGAAGCGATTAAAGAAGAGAAACTTGTTGAACTGGCTAATGAAATTCGTGAACTTTATCCCACTTAAAGGGAAACGCTACCGGTTTCACGAATGTAAATACCAATTATTTCAGGAAAGGACGTTGATAAAGTGGAAGGATTAGGTCAATGGGGTGGAACTATCATTTATTTGGCGGTCTTTTTCGGCATTATCTATTTCCTGATGATCAGGCCGCAGCAAAAGCAGCAAAAGCAGCGCATGGAAATGTTGAATTCGGTGAAAGTAAATGATCGGATCATTACCATCGGTGGCATTCACGGCAAGATTGTCAAAAT
>JAAZDD010000219.1 GCA_012512955.1 Clostridia bacterium | reverse complement strand
GGGTTCGACTACGAATTTTCCGTAACGGTTATCGTCACTCCGCTCAACACATTCTATTCTAGGTTTTTCAATTTCTAACATTCTTACCCTCCTTCGATAGCTTTCCTTCCTAGGTTACTTGGAGTACTATTCCACGATTAGATGTTCTTCGATGCCTGTGTCAATCTCCTCACGGGAAGGAAAGGCCAGTACCCGACCTTCTAATCCGGCTACATTGCTTTCCAACCAAGCCGGTGGCGTTTTATGAGCTGCCGCTTCAGCCAATTCCTTGAATTTGGGGGACTTGGCACTCTTTTCGGCAACTTTGATCACATCCCCTACTTCTACCAGGTAAGAGGGAATATTGACCCTTTTGCCGTTAACGGTAAAATGTCCATGCCTGACCAGTTGTCTGGCTTCAATCCGAGAACTGGCATAACCCAAACGATAAACTACGTTATCCAATCTTCTTTCCAGCAATCTCAGCAAGTTTTCACCGGTAATTCCTTTCTGTCGTTCCGCTTTTTTAAAGTAACCGCGGAATTGCTTTTCCAGGATACCGTAAATCCGTCTGGCTTTTTGCTTCTCCCGAAGCTGGAGCCCGTATTCGGAGACCTTTTTCCTACTCTGGCCGTGCTGTCCGGGAGCATAGCTCTTGCGGTCCACAGCACATTTATCGGAGTAGCACCGATCTCCTTTAAGATATAGTTTCACGCCTTCGCGACGGCAAAGACGACAGACTGCTTCAGTATATCTTGCCAAAACCCGTGCACCTCCTTATACTCTTCTCCGTTTCGGCGGTCTGCAGCCATTATGGGGAATGGGGGTAACGTCTTTGATCATACTTACCTCTAACCCGGCTGCCTGCAGCGAGCGAATCGCCGCTTCCCGACCGGCCCCCGGTCCTTTAACATAGCATTCCACTTCCTTCATGCCATGCTCCATGGCAGCTTTGGCTGCCGCTTCTGCTGCCATTTGGGCTGCAAAAGGTGTACTTTTCCTTGAACCTTTAAAACCGCAGTTTCCGGCACTGGACCAGGAAATTGTATTGCCGGCTTTGTCAGTAATGGTAATAATGGTGTTATTGAAAGTGGATTTAACATGGGCAACGCCATATTCCACATTTTTCCGGTCACGTCTTCTTGTCCGTGTAGGCCTTCTAGCCATTATAGCTCCCCCTTTCCTTATTTTTTACGTTTTACGCCCACTGTTCTCTTGGGTCCTTTACGGGTACGGGCATTGGTCTTGGTCCTCTGTCCCCTGACCGGCAAGCCCCGGCGATGTCGCAGGCCCCGATAGGAACCGATCTCCATCAGCCGCTTGATATTCAGGGACATTTCCCTTCTCAGGTCCCCTTCAACAGTGTATTCCTTGTCGATGATTTCTCTAAGTTTACTGACTTCTTCTTCAGTGAGATCACGCACCCGCGTATCCGGATCAATGTTGGCCTTAGCCAAAATCTCATTGGCAGTAGACCGGCCAATACCGTAAATATAGGTGAGGGCTATCTCAATTCGTTTGTCCCGGGGTAAATCTACTCCGGAAATCCTTGCCATTAGGTTACACCTCCAATTACAAGTAGGAATCAGGATGGAACAACCAAAGCTAAGGGTCTTGACCGGCTAATAGTCAACTCTTGGAGTTCCGGTAATCACTGTTCCCGGTAGTCCGGTAGATACCGGCAGCCGCTACTGCCGGGAACAGGCAAATGTTTAACCTTGCTTTTGTTTGTGTTTCGGGTTTTCACAAATCACCATTACTTTGCCTTTCCGCCTGATGATTTTACATTTCTCGCAGATCGGCTTTACCGATGGCTTCACCTTCATCATTAACACTCCTTCACCATGAGTGGTCTGCCACAAGCCTTACTTATAACGATATACAATACGCCCGCGGGTAAGGTCATAAGGTGACAATTCCACAGTAACCCTGTCTCCTGGCAGGATCCGGATAAAATTCATGCGGATCTTCCCGGATACATGGGCCAGTACTTTATGACCATTTTCTAATTCTACCCTAAACATGGCGTTTGGTAAAGGCTCAATTACTCTACCTTGAAATTCGATTAAGTCTTCCTTAGCCACCATTTATCGACCTCCTTCTCCCGCTTCAGAGTTTTCCTGATAGATGGCCAGTAAACCGGCAACGGCTTTTTTTAGCTCTGCATTGGAGACGGCAATTCCTGCCTTGAGCCGGTTACTTATTTCCCGATCTTTAAGTTTGGTAGCTTGCAGATGTTTGATGTTTTTCCGTTTTGGACGATCAAGCTTCCGGTACTTTCCATCAGCAACATATACAAAAGTTCCATGAAGAGCTTCATCGAGCCCCAGGACCAAATAGGCCCTGCCCTGATCCCTACCCGCAGTTGACAGCACCAGTTGTCCGGGTTCCAGTTCCATCTTCCACACCTCCCGGTCTACAACATGGTTAAGATCTCAGGACCTTGAGGAGTAATGGCCACCGTATGCTCAAAATGGGCCGAAGGCTTCCCGTCCAACGTAACAACCGTCCAGTCATCCTGAATGGTCCTAACCTGATAGGTACCCATATTCACCATCGGTTCAATTGCTAACGTCATACCGGCTTTAAGGCGGGGACCTCTCCCGGGAGGACCGAAATTGGGTACCTGAGGCTCTTCATGAAGTTTTCTCCCGATACCGTGTCCTACGTAGTCCCTGACTACGGCATAACCGAAACTTTCTACGTATTTTTCCACAGCATGAGAAATATCGCTTAAACGGTTACCGACCACCGCCTGCTTGATGGCTTCCATCAAAGAAGCTTCAGTCACTGCCAATAACTTGGCAAGATCTTCGTCAATCTCTCCCACAGGCAGTGTTACGGCCGCATCACCATGGAATCCATTTATCTCCACACCAACATCAATACTAATAATATCTCCCGCTGCCAGCTTCCTTAAACCCGGAATGCCATGCACCACCTCATTATTGACTGAGGTACAGATACTAGCAGGAAAACCGTTATAACCCTTGAAAGAAGGAGTACCGCCGTTCCTGACAATCAGGTCTTCCGCAATGGCATCCAATTCCCCAGTGGTAATTCCAGGCCTCACGGCCTCCTCCATTGCCTTCAGCACCCTGGCCGTCAATTGACCGGCTTTCCTCATATAGCTTAATTCCGTCTCTGACTTGAGAAAAATCATGCCCAATCTCTTCCCAAAGCTTTACCGATGGCAATCAGGACTTCGGGAATCGGACGGTCTCCGTCAATTTCTTTCAAAAGTCCCCGCTTGGCATAAAAGTCAATCAAGGGAGCCGTGTTCTGGTGGTAAACACTGAGACGGTTTCTTGCCGTTTCCTCGCTGTCATCGCTTCTTTGATAAAGTTCTCCCCCACAGGTATCACAAATTCCCTCTTTCTTGGGGGCATTAAACAAAACATGATAGCTGGCACCACATTGGCGGCAAATGCGGCGACCGGTCAACCTGGCTACCAGTTTTTCGTCAGGCACTGCCACATTGAGGACAGCGTCCAACTCCATGCCCAATTCCCGTAGGATTCCTTCCAAAGCTTCTGCCTGGGGCACTGTTCTGGGAAATCCGTCCAACAGGAAACCCTTTTGGCAATCTTCTTCCGACAGGCGCTCTTTAACAATCCCAATGGTCACCTCATCAGGTACCAATTGACCGGCATCCATATATTCCTTTGCCTTTTTCCCCAGTTCAGTACCGTCACTAATGGCCTTTCTGAACATATCTCCCGTGGAAATGTGGGGAATGGAGAGTTTTGCGGTCAAAGTCTCGGCCTGAGTTCCTTTCCCAGCACCGGGAGGTCCCATAATCAACAAATTCATTAAAATTACCTCCTTATTAATAATCAGTTACCGGTAAAGTTCAGTTACAATCGAAACCAAGCCGTGTCTTTGCTATTTCATAAACCCTTCATAATGCCGCATCAATAAGTGG
>JAAZDD010000218.1 GCA_012512955.1 Clostridia bacterium | reverse complement strand
CCGTGGCTGCCTTAACCATTTACGATATGTGCAAGGCCGTGGAAAAAGACATGGTGATCAGTGACATCTGCCTGGTGAAAAAAACAGGCGGAAAAAGCGGCGAGTATGTACGACCCGGCTTCTCCCGGCAGGAGAGTTAATTGAACTAAGGAGGCGGTTAAATGGTCAAGGTAGGGATTATCACGGTCAGTGATAAAGGCTCCCAAGGGGAGAGGGAAGACAAGGCGGGTCCCCTGATCCGGCAAATGATTACGGAACAAGGCTGGGAAGTGACCGCCTCGGATATCATTCCCGATGAACAGCATCTGATCGAAGGGAAGCTGATGGAGTACGCGGATCAACTGGCGTTGGACCTGGTGTTGACCACCGGGGGCACCGGTTTTGCCGAAAGGGATGTGACTCCCGAGGCTACTTTGGCGGTGATTGAAAAACAGGCACCGGGGCTGGCGGAGGCCATGCGGCTGGAAAGCCTGAAAGTGACTCCCATGGCCATGCTCTCCCGGGCTACCGCCGGTATCCGGGGCCAAACCCTGATCGTCAATTTGCCCGGCAGTCCCAAGGCGGTCAGGGAATGCCTCAATGTGATCCTGCCGGCTTTGGACCATGGGATCGAGATTCTCAAGGGTTCTGCCGGGGAGTGTGCCGGGAAGTTTCATCACCGGTGATAATTAGGAAAGACACGGAGAGACTCGTATGGAATTTGATTTGTTCCCCTTATGGATCTCCCTGAAAACGGCTTTGACGGCTACCTTGATTACCGTGCTGGCGGGGATCACCTTAGCCTATTGGATGGTCTACGGAGGAAACAATAACCGGTTAAAAAGAGTCAAGGAACTGGTGGATTTGCTGGTGATCCTGCCCATGGTGCTTCCTCCCACGGTGGTGGGTTTCCTGCTCCTCCTCATCTTTGGCAGGAACGGGTTGGTCGGGGAGCTTTTGTACCGGGTGGGAGTGACCGTGGTCTTCTCCTGGCCGGCCACGGTGATCGCCGCCACCGTGGTGGCGGTTCCCCTCATGTACCGGACCACCAGGGGGGCTTTTGAACAGATTGACGGGAATATCATCGAGGCGGCCAAAGTCTTGGGGGCTCCCAATTGGTATCTTTTCTTCCGGGTAGTGCTGCCCGTTTCCCTGCCGGGCATCGGGGCGGGCATCATTCTTTCCTTTGCCCGGGCCTTAGGTGAATTCGGGGCCACCATTATGCTGGCCGGCAATATTCCCGGCAAGACCCAGACCATTCCCCTGGCCATCTTTTTGGCGGTGGAGAGCGGCCACATGGAGAAGGCTTATCTCTGGGTAGCCGTTGTGCTGGTCATTTCCGTCGGTGCCATTTTGGGGATGAATTACTGGACCAAAAGACAGTATCTTTTTAAAGGTTTTTGAGGTCATCATTAAAGGATGTTGCAGATGGAACTGGAAGTGGATATTACCAAGCAACTGAAGGATTTTACCCTCAGGCAGCGGTTTAAGCTCGCCAAGGAGACATTGGGTTTTCTGGGTGCCTCAGGCTCCGGCAAGAGCATGACTTTAAAATGTATTGCCGGCCTGGTAACACCCGACGAAGGCAGGATTGTCTTGAACGGCCGGGTCCTGTTTGATTCCCGACAAGGAATCAACCTGCCTATCCAGCAGCGCCGGGTTGGCCTGTTATTTCAGAATTATGCCCTTTTCCCCAATCTGACCGTGAAGGAAAATATCGCTTTTGGCTTGCGGGGGTTACCCAAAAAGGAGCGGGAAGAAAGAACGGAAAGGATCATGGCCCTGCTGGGCATTGCCGGGATCCGGAATTCCTATCCCCGGCAGATTTCCGGCGGGGAGCAGCAGCGGGCTGCCCTGGCCCGGACCTTGGTCACCGAGCCGGAGTGTTTGCTCCTGGATGAGCCTTTTTCCGCTTTGGACAATCATATCCGCAGCCGGCTGGAACAGCAATTGCTGGAGATCATTGCCGGTTACCAGGGTCCCGTAGTCTTTGTGACCCATAACCTCAAGGAATGTTACCGGCTCAGCCGGCAGATTATGATTATTCATCAGGGCGAAGCGGTAGCTTATGGTTCCCGGGATGAGGTGTTTGATCGCCCTCAAAGGGTGGAGGCGGCCCGGCTCACCGGCTGCAAAAACATCTCCCGGATGGAGCTTGTTACCCCACGGCGGGTGAAGGCCCTGGATTGGGGCCTGGAATTGGAGCTCCTTGAGGAGGCGGAACCCGGTCAGGGTTACCTGGGCATCAGGGAGCACCGGTTAAGGCTTGTGGAGGACCCAAATCTCCCTAATACTTTTCCGGCTTGGGTGGATCAGGTCAGGGAGACCCCTTTTGATGTCAGTCTTGTTTTAAGGCTCGGGGAAGACAGGGAGGAAGCCGGTTCCTGCCAGCCATTACAGCTTACCCTGTCCAAAGAGGACTACGAAACTGTCAAAGCCAGGCCCTGTCCCTGGTGGCTGCAGCTTAGACCTGAGCACCTGTTTCTCATGGAGTAGGGAAGGGGGTAGCCGGTGAAATTAAAAGGATTGTTTTTAATCCTGTTCTTATTTTTAATGCCCGGGTGTGTTCCCCAGGCTGACCTGGATCAAAATGACCCCCGGGAGGGGGCTTCTCCCCAGGAACTGGTGATTTCCGCGGCAGCCAGCCTGCAGGAAGTGCTCACTGCCGTCGGCAAGGAATATCGCCGGGAGGAGCCTGGGGAAGAGCCGGTTTTCAATTTCGGTTCTTCCGGTACCTTGCAGAGGCAGATTGAGCAGGGAGCCCCGGTGGATGTCTTCATTTCCGCCGGTGTACGGCAAATGGATCAATTGGAAGAACAGGGACTGCTCCTGCCCGGTACCAGGGAGGATTTGCTGAAGAACCAACTGGTTTTGATTACAGGCCGGAACAATGAAGGGCTTGCCGGTACGGCAGACCTGGTAAAGGATTCCGTTCACCTGATTGTCCTGGGCATACCGGAGACGGTGCCTGCCGGCCAGTATACCCGGGAAGCCCTTCTGAAACTGGATTTGTGGGATACTTTACAACCGAATTTGGTCATGGCCAAGGATGTTAAACAGGTGCTCACCTATGTGGAAACGGGCAATGCCGATGCGGGTTTCGTGTACTATTCCGATGCCCTGGGGTCGGAGCGGGTGAAGATCGTTGAGGTCCTGGCGCCGGAATTACATGAAGCAATCCTTTATCCTGCCGCCGTGGTGAAAGAAACCAAGAACAAGGCAGCGGCCCAGGCCTTTATGGAATACCTTAAAGGCGATACTGCCCGCCGGATCTTTGAAGAATATGGCTTTATGACTATCCAAAGGGGGAATTAAGCATGGCGAAAGTGATTGCCGTGAATATGAGTGAGAAAAAAGGGGTACCGAAAAGCCCGGTGGAAAAAGGCTATTTTGAAGTGGAACAAGGTCTGGTTGGGGATGCCCACGCAGGCAGCTGGCACCGGCAAGTAAGCCTTTTGGGGCTGGAGAGCTTTGAAAAGGTAAAAGCCCAGGGTATTACCGACCTGGAAGTAGGCAGGTTTGCAGAAAACATCACTACCGAAGGAATTATTCTCTATGAGCTGCCCAGCGGTACCAGGCTGGCCATTGGGGAAACGGTGATGGAGGTAACCCAGATTGGCAAGGAGTGCCATACCGGTTGTGCCATCAAAAGAATTACCGGGGATTGTGTCATGCCCCGGGAAGGGATTTTTGCCAAAGTGATTACGCCGGGCTGGGTCAAGCCCGGTGATGCAATAAAAGTGCTGTAAACGATTTAAAGCCGGCCCTCAGGGCCGGCCTTCCTATTACTGATTTAAGGTCCGTTTCAGGAATTCCCGGGTCCGTTCCAGCTTGGGATTGTTGAAAATTTGTTCCGGGGGACCTTCTTCGGCGATAACACCCTGGTCCATGAAGATCACCCGGTCGGACACTTCCTTGGCAAAGCCCATTTCATGAGTGACCACCAGCATGGTCAGGCCGGATTCGGCCAGTTCCTTCATGACTTTCAGCACTTCTCCCACCATTTCCGGATCCAGGGCGGAGGTAGGCTCATCAAAAAGCATCACATCCGGTTCCATGGAAAGGGCCCGGGCAATGGCTACCCGTTGCTTCTGCCCGCCGGACAATTGCCTGGGCTTGGCGTTGATATACTGTTCCATGCCCACCACCCGCAGGTACTTCATGGCTACTTTCCTTGCTTCTTCCTTGGAGCGTTTCAACAATTTAATCTGCCCTACCATGCAATTGCTCAGGGCATTGTGGTTATTGAACAGGTTGAACTGTTGGAAAACCATCCCCAACTTTTGGCGATATTTGCAGACATTATGGGTATCATCCAAAATGTTTTTGCCCCGGTAAATAATGCGGCCGCCGGTGGGCTTCTCCAGAAGGTTGATACAGCGGAGCAGGGTGGATTTGCCGGAACCGGAGGAACCGATGATACAGACCACTTCTCCTTTGTGGACGGAAAAGTTGATGTCCTTTAATACTTCGTTTTCACCGAAGCGTTTGCTTAAATGCTGAACCTCAAGGATTTTTTCCACAGTGTCCTCCCCCCCTCCTCCTAGTCTTGTGTCTTGAGCCGTAACATGTCTTCCGGGGTCGCTACCTGCATTTGATTGAGGGTGTAGGTTTCCGGACCGTCCATCTTTCTTTCGATGTAGCGGAGAATCCGCGTTACGGTAAAAGTCATGATGAAATAAATGATGCAGGCCACAGAGAAGGCTTCAAAGTATCTGAAGTTGTTGCCGGCAACGGATTTGGTTTGGAAATATAGTTCGGTAACGGAAATAACGTTAAGCACGGATGTATCCTTAATGTTGATGACGAATTCATTTCCGGTGGCAGGAAGGATATTGCGAATGGCTTGTGGCAAGACCACGTTGGTCATGGTTTGAAAGTGGTTCATACCGATGGCATGAGCAGCTTCAAACTGTCCTTTATCAACCGAAATAATTCCACCACGGACGATTTCCGCCATATAGGCCCCTGTATTAATGGAAACGATAAAGATTGCTGCAAATAACCGGTTCATATGAATGTCAAAGGCCAATGCCGTTCCGTAGAAAATAACCATCGCCTGGACAATCATCGGGGTGCCCCGGAAGAATTCGATATAAGCCACCAGCACCCCGTTGATGGCTTTGAGCAGGAT
>JAAZDD010000217.1 GCA_012512955.1 Clostridia bacterium | reverse complement strand
TGAGTAACCAATAACAGGATCTCCAACGGTCCATCGTCCTTTTCCCGGTATAGAGCTACTATTAGAATAACCAATGGAAGGCGGAGATACCCAAAGGGAAATCATTTACTCCACGGGAGCCGTCTCCTCCAACTCCTCCACCTGGACCCCGGTCCGGTAAGCGGCCCGGCAAACCACATGGGAGGCCACCGGCGCCGTCAGGAAAACGAAGAAGATGCCCAGCAACAAACGGATACTCACATGCCCGTCAGCCAGGAGGAAATACAAGAAAGCCCCCAACAGCGCAAAGAGGACTCCCAGGGCGGTGCTTTTCGAGGCCGCATGGGAGCGGGTGTAGATGTCGGGAAAACGGATGGCCCCCAGGGCACTGAACAGGCTCATAAAGGCCCCCAACACCATAAAAAAGGTCGCCAGCAGTTCACCTGCCGTTGTCATCATCCACCAGAACTCCCTTCTCAATAAACTTGGCGAAAGCGACTGTACCCACAAAGGATAAAATGCCAAACAAGAGGATCACCTCAAAGAAGGCGTAGGTTTTCAGCAGCACCGACAATATAGCCATGACCGCAAGCAAATTGACCCCAATGGTATCCATGGCAATAATCCGGTCCGGAGCCGAAGGTCCTTTGATGGCCCGGTACAGGAAAACGGCGATGGAGACGGAAAACGCAAATAAGGACCACATCAACAGGATTTCAATCATCCCCGCGTCACCTCCATGATGGCCTTCTCAAAGGCATCCCTTGCTTTCATCACCGTACGGGTGGCATCGGGTACCCCCATGGCGTGCACATACAGGGTTTTCCGGTCCGGTGAGATCTCCAGGACCACGGAACCCGGCGTCAGGGTGATCATTAAAGAAATCAGCGTTAGTTCCACATCGCTTTCCAATTTGGTTCTCAGGGGAACAACCCCGGCCTTATAGGTGGGCTCAGGAATCAGAGCCTGCTCAATCACAAAGATGCCGGAGGACACCAGTTCCCGGACGAAGATCAAGAATAACCGGAAAGCAGCACCCAATTTTTTAAGGTAAAAGGGCTGGGCAAAAAAGCGCCTGAACAGGAAAATCAGGCCCATTCCCACCAGGTAGCCGATAAAGAAGTTCAAGGTGCTCCAGTGATCATTCAACTGCATCCACAGGAAGGCAATGAAAAGGTTCAGCCATAATTGGATAGACAATTAAAACACCTCACCTAGCACGGCTTCAATATAGAGACCGGGATTCAACATGGTGATTATCGCCTGGTCCACATAGGGATATAACAGTTCCGCACCCAGTCCCAAAAACAGGCTCACCGCCGTCAGGAGTAAACAAGGAAACACCAATCCCCGTTCCGTTCCCTTTTCCATCTCTGTACTCAAAACCGTTTCCCCCCAGAAACCGTTGATGAAGACCTTTAACAGGGAGTACAAGACCATCAGGCTGGACACCAAACCGATCCCTGCCAGGAGATAAAACCCCCGGTGACCGCTTCCCAGGGACAGGCCTTCTTTGATGATCAGCACCTTACCGACAAAACCGCTCAAAGGAGGAACACCGCTCAAGGCCAAAAGGGTAAGGAAAAACATCCAGCCCAGCAAAGGGTGACTGCGGATGAGACCGCTCATTTCCTTTATCTTTCCGGTCCCGGCAATGGCGATGACGGTCCCCCCCAGCAGGAACAAAAGAGCCTTCAAGACAATATCGTGCATCGTATAGTAAACCGCTCCCACCAAGGCATCTGAAGTGGCAAAGACCAGTCCGGAAATGATAAAACCGACACTGATCACCACATTGTAAACCAGGATGCCCCGGATGTCCCACTGGGCAATGGCGCCGATTCCCCCCAACAGCATGGTCAAACCGGCCATCACCGCCATCAGCCAGTGAGTAATCTCCGGCTGGTGATAAAACAGCAAGGTATACATGCGGAAAATAACGTAAATCCCCACTTTGGTCAAAAGAGCGGCGAAAATGGCTCCCACGGCTCCCGGCGGGGCCATATAGGAGCCCGGCAACCAGAAATACAGGAGGAGGCCTGCCTTCAGGCTGAAAACAATCAGGAAAACAACGGCCACCACGGTGAGAAAGCCTGCTTGCCCCACCTCGGCAATGCGGACCGATAAATGAGCCATGTTCAAGGTACCGGTCACCGAGTAGAGATAGGCAATCCCCACCACAAACAAGGTTGAAGACAAGGTATTGATCACCGCATATTTGACGGTTTCCTGCAACTGGATTTTAGTGCCTCCCAGGGAAAGGAGCACATAGGAGGCGAACAACATCACTTCAAAAAAGACGAACAGGTTGAACAAGTCCCCGGTCAGGAAAGAACCGTTGACCCCCACCAGGAGAAAGTGGAATAAAGGATAAAAATAGTGCCTCTCTTTGTCTTCCCCGATGGAGTGAACGGCATACAACAGGCAGGCAAAACCCACCAGGGCCGTAGCCGTCAGGAGCAGGGCCGCCAACAAATCCAACACCAGCACAATCCCGAAAGGAGCCGGCCAGCCTCCCAGTTCCAGGATCCGGATCCCTGACCCTGCCACCCATTGGACAAGGTAAAGGGAAACCCCAAAGTTCACTGCCAGGGAAAACAGGCTGACCCGCCTTTGCAAAGGCAGGTTGTTTTTGTAAATCCCCATCAGGATACCCGTTACCAGGGGGATGAGGAGGGGTAAGATTACCAAATTATTCATCATGGGCACCCCGCAACTCATGGATCTGATCCGTCCCTAAATCGGTATAGGAGCGGTAGGCCAGGACCATCAGGAAAGCAGTCATGGCAAAATTAATGACAATGGCCGTCAGTATCAGTGCCTGGGGCAAGGGATCCATAAAAGAACCGGCCCCCTCCCCCAGCAAAGCAGGTCCGCCGTTTTTTAAACCGCCCATGGTGATAATCAATAAATTGGCCCCATGGGAGATAATGGAGGTTCCCAGGATGATCCGCAGCAGGTTTTTCGACAGGACCAGGTAGACCCCAATGGTAAACAAAAGGCCGATGACCACAGACATTAACGTTTCCATCGCTGTATATCACCACTTATGGTAAAAATGATGGACAAGGCGGTGCCCAGGACGGCGAAGGCCACTCCCACATCAAAGAGGACCGCCGTGGCAAACTCCGTTTCCCCAAAGAGGGGGAGATGAACATGCCCAAAAGTTTGGGTTAAGAAGGATGCGCCGAAGACCATGGCTCCCATTCCCGTGGTCACGGCAATCAAAACACCCACAAAGGCCAGCACTTTAAAATCAATGGGCAAACCCGTTTTCACCGCCTTTATGTCAAAGGCCAAAAGGAGCAGGATAATGGCCGAAGCCACCGTCAGTCCCCCGATAAAACCGCCACCCGGGTTATGATGACCGGCCAGGAACAGAAAAACGGCAAAAGCCAGGATGATAAAAATGGCCAGTTTAGTTACCGTCCGCAAAATAATTTCTTTGGATTCCATCTGCTAACTCCTCCCGGTTTGACGCAATTTAATTAGGGTATAGACTCCCAGTCCGGCAATGGTGAAAACCAGGATTTCAAACATGGTGTCAAAGCCGCGAAAATCGACGAGGATAGCGTTCACAATATTCCTGGCCCCCGCCAGTTCATAGGCTTGTTCAAAAAACCAGGAAATTGGTTCAAACAAGCGATTGCTCTGGGCAGAGAGGGCCAAGGCCGGCACCAGGATGCCTACCCCTGCCGCAATAAGGAAGTTGGTGGTCTGATACCCCAGAGAGCCCGTTTCTTCCTTGATTTCCGGCAGGAAATAAAAACATAAGAGCAGCATCACCGTACTGACCGTTTCCACCACCAGTTGGGTCAAAGCCAGGTCCGGGGCCCGGAAGATGACAAAAAACATGGCGATGAGATAACCCATGATGCCCAGGCCCACCAGGGCCACAATCCTGGTCCTGGCATTCAACACCACCAGGGCCGCTCCCACCAGTACCAGAGCCAGGACCACTTCGTACAGGCTGATGGGATTATTGCCGCTGGGGTCAAAGGCAAACCCGCGGACCGCCAGCAGTACCCCACCCACGGCCACAACAAAGAAAACAAAAATATACCGGAGGTAATCCATCAGGGAGCCGGTCATATAACCAAGGGTAATCCTATTAGAACAAACTTCCACCTGGACCAGCAAATAATCGTAAAGGGCATTTAAGCTCAAACGGCCGGGCATGTAGCCGTATAACCTGATCCACTTTCTAAAGGACAGGTAGAGGACAGTGCCGATTCCCACTACCCCGGCGGTCATCCCCAGCTCCACCGTCAAACCGTGCCAGGCACTAATAGGCTCAAGCCCAAAACCCGTTGCCGCAAAACCGGGCAAAAGGGAAGCCAGTACCGGCAGCAAAAGGTAGTCCACGACAACATTGGGATAAAAGAAAAGGAGCACCACAAATAGAGCCAGGATGGCCGGGGAAACCACCATGCCGTAGACGGCATCGTGGGCCTTTTTTTCCAATTTCGAAGGATGATGTTTCCCCAGAAAGGGTTTGAACACCAAAATCATACAGTAGATAAAGGTAAAGATACTGGCGATCCAAGCTACTAGCGGGAAAAGGATCCCAACGGTATCCAGGCTGAAAATATTTAGTTTTGTCATCTCCACTACCGCAGCAAAAAACATCTCCTTGCTGAGAAAGCCGCTGAAAGGAGGCAACCCCGCCATGGAGAAGCCACCGGTAAGGGCCAGGGTAAAAGTAACAGGCATG
>JAAZDD010000216.1 GCA_012512955.1 Clostridia bacterium | reverse complement strand
GACAAATAGGCCATAATTTCTGCCAGCTGGCCGGCAAAGGGAAAATCCGTACTCACCGGCACAACGGATTCTACGCCGGGGATAACACCAATATATATTTTCCGGGAACCCGGATGGATGAAGATGCGTTCCGGACTCAGAAGCCAAAGAAGCAGTTTCTGTTGATGAAGCCAGTCCAAGATTTCCACCAGCTCAATGGCAATTTCCAAAAAGGATTCTATAGTGACGGCATTATTGTTCATGTACTGTCGTAACGAAACAGTCTCGTCCTCTTGATTGCCCCCGGTAAAAATACGCCATTCTACCAATTCAGCATTCTCGGTCAATAGCCCCTTTGTTTTATGAGCTTCTGTTGTCAAATTGAATCACGTCCTCTTTTTTCTGGAGCGTCGATCAAGTGAGTTTGTATCATGCGGTGCCCTATTATTCATTATACCTCCGTGCTCAAATGATTTCATCAACTTGCTTCTTCCTGCCAAGGCTGCTTTTAAAACCACTTTAGCCACCACAGGAAGATCATCAAGAATAATACCCTTTTCCCAGTCACCCCGGATCAATCCGCTTAATATAGAACGCAACACAACGGCTTCCGGCACCAGCATTTTCCTCCAGGATGACTGTGTACCGTCTTCTGCCAAAGCGGAAGCTGCATAACGATTTAAAGCCTCAAAATCGGAAGCTTCCCATAAATCGAGCACCTTCTGTTCAAGTTTTAAACGCAAGCCGATTAGTTTATGAACTGACTGTTCATACCAATTAGGATCATCAGCGAAAGCAGCCTTCGCGGCCAAAATGCCGGAAATGCAGGCCGTATCAATGCCTCCGCCATGTAAAGGAGAGCCAAAGCCGGCTGCATCACCGATGAGAATTACATTGTCTACAACGGTTTTTTCCCTGGGCCTAATGGGAATTAGGCCGGCAGAACGCCTGACAACTCTATAGCGGTCCAGGCCTTCCTTGCGCAAAAATGTTTCCAATTCACCTTTAATACGTAGTGCTTCCTTCTTCTTGCCAAACCACCCCAAACCCACATTGGCTTGAGTGCCGCTTTTGGGAAACACCCAGCCATAACCGCTGCACGGCGCATCCAGAACCACTATTTTCAACTTGCCGGCAAGGTTGGAGAAATCACCTTCCAAAGTATACTGGGCGGCAACAGCTTTGCGTAAGTTAGACAGCCGGAATGCTGCTGCCGAAACGGCCCTCGCACCGCTGGCGTCAATAACCCAATCATACTCTTTTTTCAGTTCATGTAAGCGGTCCGGTGTAATTGGATGTTGTTCCAAAACTTCACAACCACGGGCCATGGCTTCCCGCGCCAAAGCCTGTTGCCAGATCCGGCGATCGAGCATCCACAGGTTAAGCCGGGTACAGTCCACGTCAAATTGATCCTTAACAGTAATAAGAAGCCGGTCTACAGGAAAACAGATTCCTGCCACCGGCTGCGGCAGAAGTTTAAGCAAATCTACAAAACCTTCGGCACAAGCAATATTTTCACCAATCTTTCCTTTCTCGAAGACGGTCACAGATAATCCCAAAGTTGCGGCCTCTTTTGCCGCAAACAGTCCGCCCGGACCGGCTCCGATGACAGCCAGTTTCTTACCCATACTCCACCTCCACACCTGCTGCTCAATGGGAACCGAGACAGGGGGACGGTTCTCCCGAGACAGGGGGACGGTGCTCCTGTCTTTTATCATCCTCCCTAGCTATTTAGCATTCTGTTAATCTTATCCTTGTTGATACCGGTAACCGCTGCAATTCCCCTAATTGAAAAATTGGTTATCTTTCTAAACTCCTTTATCAACTCTACCATTCGCAATTGTGCTTCTTTTTTATCCTTATCCATACAATTATACTTTTCTAACAATTGAGCGAACACTTGTCGCGCTTCATCCTCTCCCATGATCTCAGGCTCCTCATCAATGTCAACAAAAGTTTCACCGCTTTCTTGATTCATATATTCCCTGAATTTTAGCAGGGCAGTTTTTCTATTTGCAGATAGGAGGCTTAACACAAGTTCGGTACTGACCACCTGAGCAAAAGGATGGTTTTGATCCAAATAACAGTTGTAGCTGCTCCATTGATAATCCGTTGGCTCATCAACTATTCCTGCCTTCACCGGGTTCCGATGGATGTATCTTGCTAAAGCCAGAACATAACTGTCTTCCTCTACTACCTCACTTTTAAACCTGTCCTGAAACAGATGTCCTACCCTTTTGTACTTTTTGTTAAAATACTGGACATAACTGACAATGATCCTTTTCATAAATGTGGAGATATCTTCGTTTGCCTCACTCATCATTAAATGAATATGGTTGTCCATTAAGCAAAAGGCGTGCAGAAGATACCGGTCCTGTTTCTTTTCATGCAATATCTCAAGAAACCTTTTTTTATCCTTATTGCAATTAAATATTGGCTTTCTTTCATTACCCCGCAGCATTATATGGTAATAACCGCTGTTTCCCTTAACTCTTGGCCCTCTTGGCATTTTTATCCTCCTTTGGATAAATTGTACCAAGTGCTACAGCGATTATCAACACAAAGGCCGCACACTAAAAGACAAAAACAGACATTAAAATGGACTGAGACAGGAGAACCGTCCCCCTGTCTCATTTTACTTTTAATAGGCGCATTCCGTTGGCGATGACGATTAAGGCAGCGCCGGTGTCGGCCACGATGGCAATCCACAGGTTCAGGATACCGGGAAAAACCATGGTGACGGCAGCCAGTTTGACGATTAGGGAAAAGGCAATATTTTGCCGGATAATGGACAAAGCTTTATGGCTTAACCGGATGGTAAAGGGCAGTTTAGACAGATCGTCGGCCATTAAAGCAATGTCTGCTGTTTCCAACGCAGTATCGGTACCGGCGCCGCCCATGGCGATGCCCACATTGGCGGCGGCCAGGGCCGGAGCGTCGTTGATCCCGTCACCCACCATGGCTACGGGACCGTATTCCTTGGCCAGTTCTTTGATAGCAGACACTTTTTCTTCCGGCAAAAGTCCGGCCCTGAAAGAATCCAGTTCCAATTCCCGGGCCAGGAATTTGGCGGTCCCGGCATTGTCTCCGGTCAGCATCACCCGCTTGATACCTTGTTTCTTCAAGGCCGCCACCGCTTCCAGACCGGTTTCACTCAGAGTATCGCCACAGGCGATGGCGCCTAAGATTTCCTTCTCACTGCCCACCATGATGATCGTTTTGCCTTGCTCTTCCAACCGGCGAACTTGCTCCTTCAGATTACCCAATGCTAAACCTAAGTCCCGGACGAAAAAGTCAGGATTTCCTACATAAAAGGTTTCATGGTCCACCAGTGCTTTGGCTCCCCTGCCGGTCAGAGCGGCAAAGTCTTTAGCGCCGGGAGCAGTCAACCCTCGCCGGTTCAGTTCATTGATAATTGCTCCTCCCAAGGGATGTTCAGAACCGGTTTCCACCGCTGCCGCTTTGGTCAGAACATCTTCTATTGAATATGCGGGAGCCGGTATGACATCACTTACCACCGGCTGTCCCCGGGTTAGAGTACCTGTTTTGTCGAAAGCGATGGCCTTGATTTTCCCTGCCTGTTCCAGATGGGCTCCCCCTTTGATG
The DNA here is from genome assembly GCA_012512955.1 of Clostridia bacterium. Classification (GTDB taxonomy): domain Bacteria; phylum Bacillota; class DULZ01; order DULZ01; family DULZ01; genus JAAZDD01. The sequence goes on along the minus strand of JAAZDD010000216.1, from coordinate 605 downwards.
AGAACACCTTGCTTGGCAGCGTTCCCAATAGCCGCTACGATGGCTACGGGAGTGGAGATTACCAGAGCACAGGGACAAGCCACCACCAGCAGGGTAATCGCCCGGTAAAACCACATTGTCCCATCGGCACCAAAGACCAGGGGAGGCACGATGGCAATCAATGCCGCCAAGGCAATCACCGCCGGTGTATAATACTTGGCGAAAACATCAACAAACCGTTCTGCCGGAGCCTTTTCGGCCTGGGCTTCTTCTACCATTTTGATCACCCGGGCCAGGGTAGTGTCGGCAGCCAGCCTGGTCACTTCTACCACCAGCAGACCTTTTTCATTAACGGTGCCGGCAAACACCTCATCACCGGGTTCCTTAGGAGCAGGAATTGATTCCCCGGTAATCGGTGCCTGGTTGACGGAAGAACGACCTTCCACTACCCTGCCGTCGATGGGGATGCGGGTTCCCGGTTTAATGATCACCTGTTCCCCTATGGCCAACTCGTCCACCGGTACAAGCATTTCCAGACCGTTTCTTTTCACCAGTGCTTCAGCAGGGGCCAACTCCATCAATTCCCGGATGGACTTGCGGGTCTTGTCCATGGTAAAGGCCTCAAG
>JAAZDD010000215.1 GCA_012512955.1 Clostridia bacterium | reverse complement strand
GCCATACCCAGTCCCCCTACGGTACGCAATACATCCGCCAGGGCGGCATACCAGGAGCCGGTAAAAATAGTAAATAAAGGTGCATTAGGGGGACTTAGACCGCAGGAAAGAGCATAAAGACAGAAACTAAGAATAACTCCATAAAGATTATTGACCAGATTAGGCATTCCTACACTGCGAAACTCTTTGGCTTCCAGATTAAAAGCCAAGGCCGCCAGGATGGAACCGGGCAAAGCCAGCAGAAAACGAGACCAGACCAAGCCGGTATTAAGCCAGGCAATCCAGTTCAGGGAATGGGTCAATAAAAAGATTAACAGCCATAAGGTAGCTAGAAACAAGGCACTGAACCGTAGGAATCCGTTTTTCTTCACTACCAGGGACATGGTTTCTACAGCAAACCAATACAGGCAAAAATAGGAAGCCGCATTCAGGAGCAGTTGCCACAAATAAAACCAGAAACTCAAATACGTCGGCACATGGGGAGCAAGACTGATAGGCATCAGGGCCGCCACCCACTGTCCCAACCCGTGAAGCAATCCAAATAAGGCCAAAATCCAGATTTTTTTGACAATCTTTAAGTCACTGAGATGCTTATATTGGTAGTACTGCAACAGGATGATGAAACCCATGATGAAAAAAACCAAACCGGTAACAAAATCAGTAAAGTTAAACAATTGTTGCACAGTCAAGAATAGATTCATTTTTATTCTCCTGTTTGCAGAAAATGAGCACTCAACTTGATTGTATTATAGGCCAGAGCGGTATTAATTGACAAGAGCACTCCGTTAGTTGCATTGGAAGGTTTGCTTTTCACGAGTTCTGAGTTAAACTAAGATGAGGTGAAAGGAGAGTTGATTGATGCACCGGTTATTGGCAATTATGATCGCCTTTCTTGGGGGACTTTCCATCGGTACCCAACCCTCGCTTAATGCCAGCCTGGGGAAGATAATCGGAGTGATGGAGGCGGCTTTGATCTCCATTACCATTACTTTCATCAGCATTTTGGCTTGTGTCCTGGCCTTTGGACAAGGTCAGCTGTCAGCGGTCACCTCCGCCCAACCTTACCAGTTGCTGGGAGGAGTTTTAGGAGCTGTTTTTGTGATTGTATCCATCGTCATCGTTCCCGTTTTGGGTGCAGCCACTACTTTGGGAGTTTCCATCGTAGGCCAACTGCTGGCAGTGATCATCATTGACCATTTCGGTTTATTTGGATTGCCCAGAATTCCCTTTGATTTTTATCGTTTTATCGGGATCCTGTTGTTGCTGATCGGTTCCCGCTTAATACTAAAGTGATCCCGGTCACAGACAAGTACGGTAAAAAAGGTTATCATCAAATACGGAGGAGGGGATTGAGCATGGAATGGGATCAAGAAGCGGCCGGGCGTTTGGAGAGAGTGCCCTTCTTTATCAGAAAAAAAGTGAAGAAGCAGATTGAGGAATTTGTTGCCGCTCAAGGCAGAACGGTCGTAACCAGTGAGGATGTGTCACAAGCCAGGCAACAGCTGGCCGGCGGTGTACCCCTGAAAACCGGTCAGGGGGAACTGACGGAAGCGGAACTGGGCAGGATTACGGAACTGATTGAAAAAGGTGTCACCATCGAAGGACTTAATACCAAACACATTAAGTTCCGGGTCTGCGGCGGTGCCGCAGGCTGCCCCTTGACTTTAATGGAGTTAAAACCTTTGGCTGTACGCCTGGCAGACCTGGCTAGGGAACAACAATTGGAAGCCTTTCTTGCCGGCAGCCATGATGGGCCTGTCCTGTTTCATCACCAGTTTAAAATAGCCCTGGCCGGCTGTCCCAATAATTGTTCCCAGCCCCAGATTGCTGACTTTGCCGTAATCGGACAAGCAAAACCGGTTAGAACCCAGGAAAAATGTTACCATTGTAGCCTCTGCATCAAGGCCTGTAAAGAGCAAGCCATCCACTTGGGCACCGGAGGACCGGAATTCAATTATGATTTATGTTTAAACTGCGGTGATTGTACCAGACACTGCACCAGAGAAGCCATTGTCAACAGCCCCGTGCATTATCAGGTGTTAATCGGGGGCAAACTGGGCCGCCATCCTCACCTGGCAGTCACCCTGGACCGGCAGGCAGATTGGAGTACCGTGGAAGATTATTTCAAAAAGGTAATTCAGGTATACCGGGACAAGGCCTTGGACGGGGAGCGCTTTGCCGATGTGGTGCAACGTCTGGGGGAAAACTTGTGGATTGATGAACAATAAAGCAGAAAGGGACTCCGTAGAGTCCCTCAATTTTATCATTGCTATGTTTACTGGTGGCAACTGTCGCAGGACAGACCGCTATGCACAGTAACATTATGCACAACTTCTTTGAGAGCCATATTACCCGATGAATGACAAGGGGCACAACTGGCCAGGCTTTCCATCGGCATCTGAGGATGCCCGTCAATACCTGCTATAGAATTGTCCAAGGAACCGTGGCATCCAGTGCACTTACCCTCATCAACAGCACCGACTTGTCCGTCACCACTTGCCTCTGCTTCTTGTTGTGGTTCAGGTTGTGCTTCTTCCGCCGGTTTACTGTCATCAGCAGGCTTGCTTTCTTCAGCCGGTTTACTGTCATCATCAGGCTTGCTTTCTTCAGCGGGCTCACTGTCAGCAGGTTCGCGGTCGGCAGGCTCACTTTCTGCAGGCTCACTGTCAGCAGGTTCGCTGTCGGCCGGTTCAGTATCGACAGTCTCAGTCTCGGCCGGTGGTGCCTCAGGTTCTTGAGGAGGCTGAGTTGATCCCCCGCCGCAGCCTACTACCAGCAACAATGCCAGCAGCGCCATGGCAAGAGCCAAGAAAAGCTTCTTGTTCAAACTTTTCACCTCCTTCCCTAGAACCTCACCAAAATCTTGTGTTCAACGTGTTCCAGTTCACACATTTGTATCCTACTCTTTCTCAGTCGCAATTGTCAATCATTGGCTATAGGTAGAATACTTAGCAAATAGACAAGAACTAAAGGAATCCCGGGGAAAATACTACTAATTGGTTTGTTCAGAATTTATTAATATTGTATTAATGGTTCTGAAATAAGCAGGTATTCTCCTAACCGGAAGAAATAGAGATATTTCTCCTTGGCAGGTAAGCCGTAGATTTCCGCGACGGCCCGTCCATACAACTCCAGCTGGTGACGGTATCCTGCCGCTGCTCCCGGCAGGTCTTCTTTCCTGATCCTATCCGTTTTATAGTCAATGACCACAATCCCGTCTTCTTCAATCAGTAAACAGTCTATAATACCCTGGATAACCACCCTTTCCTGTCCCTCCCCGGCCGGAAAATCCTGATAAATGTCCTGGGCCGGCAAGGACAAGGTAAAGGGAACCTCCCTCCTTACCTGCCCCGGCGCTGCTTGGATCAACCTTTGACCCAAGGGGCTTTGGAAAAAGGTCAGGAATTGTTTCCAGCCCACTGCCTGGGCCTGTTCCGGCGTCAGGAACTCCTGCTCCACCATTTGTTCAATTTGTTGCATAATCACTTCTTTGGAGGAAACCTTCTGCAAGTCCAGGTGCTGCATCACCAGATGCATGGCCGTACCCAGCTCCGCCCCCGTCAGCCCCTGGGTTTCCTGGATAAAACGGGGTCTGGCGGTAATGGAGGAACTGACCAGCAGTTTCCGGGCTTCTTCGTCCTGCTCCACCAGTCGCCTTTTCAATTCTGTCACAGACAACTTGGCCGGCTGGCCGGTTGCAGCCAAATAGGGATAATCCCAGCCTAAAACCCGGTCCAATTGCTCCTGCACCAGGGGGGCAGCCGGACCAAGGGATTCCAGGCTTCCGATTTTGTCCAGAGGGACATTCGGTTTTGATGCCTTTGCCCCGGGATCAGGGAGTTCCCGGCCCTCCGGAAGACCCCAGTAT
>JAAZDD010000214.1 GCA_012512955.1 Clostridia bacterium | reverse complement strand
TGGAAAGAAGGCTTTCCAGAAATATATGTATTTCCTGGATGCCAAAGGGATTCCGAATCCTCTGACCTTTCGTATTCACCATTACGGACCATATTCTTATGAACTGGATTATCAAACTGACAATCTAGAATTGATTGGAGCTATTGAGCTTTCCAATAATGGGAGTGCCTATATCATCACCCCGGGTAGTAATGCTCAAAAGCTTGTTGAAGCGGATAAAGAATTTATTGCCCAATATGAGCCCGAGATTAACGATGTGCTTAATATGTTGCCGGAAACGCCGCTGCAATTGGAGCTATGGTCCACAGTGCATTTTGTGGCCAGATCTTTGAATACTTATTATGAAGGGGCCAGTAAGCAAAAGGTTGTAGAGGAAGTAAAAAAAATAAAGAAGGATAAGTTTTCGCTAAAAGAAATCCAAGAGGCCTTGGAGACAATGGTTGAGAAGAAACTGTTAGTCTTAAATTCATCTGAGTAGCATAGGGAAACCGGAGGGCTGGAGATCTTGTATCTCTAGCCCTTGATGTAGCCGATACCGGTGAACCTGGCGATTACTTCTTGGTTCTCATCGGTAACTTCAACTTGATAATGACCGAGTTTTCTGCTTGAGGTTATTTCCCTGGCTTCGGCGGTAAGTTTTTTCCCCTTGGGTGCTTTAAAATAAGAGATGGAGGCGTTGACGGCCAAGGTCACCGGGCCTTTGGCATTGCAGGCCACGGCAAAAACATAATCCGCCAGGGCGAAGATGGCTCCTCCGTGGGCTACTCCTACACCGTTTAAGTGATGGTCCTCGATGGCCATTTCTGCCAGTGCATAGCCGGGGCCGGCATCCAACAGTTTGATGCCCAGGTAAGCAGCAAACCGGTCGTTATCAGTATTTTTAGTGATCTCACTGTTCAACAATCAAATCACTCCTTAGTAAAAAACAAGGGAGCGGAAAGGCTCCCCTTTTCAGTGTTCACCAACTGGGTTAATAAATGGACCATTTCCCGATGGGGGTGTCTCCGTTGCTGGGGATATAGATGTAGTATTGTACTTGCCCCGGGCTCTCGAATTCCAGGGTAAAGGTTCGCCGTGATTTGGAATTCAGATCTTTGTCGGCCGTTAAGTTGAAATCTTTGATGATACCTATTTTACCGTCAGCCAATTGATAAGCAATCGTAGGAATTGTACCGAAGTTAGCGTCGATGCTGCCGGTGGCTTCCATTAGTTGCAGGTTAACATAACGTGTAGCACCCCTGGTGGAATAGCTGATCCCGGTGATGGCGTATTCTATTTTGTCCTTGGCGATTTTCTCTGACAATCTTTTAGTAGGCAGGTTCTTTACCTGTTCAGCAGTTAAAGTGACCCCGTCAACGGTACTTCCGCCAGTCTCAACAAAAACCTGCCCGTCCCGGTAATCTACTTTGGCTCCCATAGCCTCGGACAAATACCTTAAAGGTACATATGTAGTACCTTCAATTAAGACTCCTTCAACCGGTGCCTTTTCCCCGTTTAGAAAGATGGGTAGCCGGTTCATGGCCGTAACGGCGGGAGTAGTGAGCAAAGCCCCGGCCAGTAATAATGTTAACGGCAAGGCTAGTTTTTTCATCTTGTCCACTCCTTTCATTCTTTCCCTTTCATTATAATAGATCCTGTCTTCCAACTGAAGGTAAATATTTATCCTGTTCCAGGAACTCACTCCTTGGTATTTACGTCTAAATAAAAAAGGGAATTGGATTCGTACATAGAACTATTCAATGGAGAAAGGAGGGTGGTTTTTTGCCAATCTTAGAACTAAAAGGTGTTTCCCGCCGCTACAAAAACGGGCAGATCATCGTGGAAGCGTTAAAGGAAATAGATTTAACGGTCGAAGAAGGCGAATTTCTGTCCATCATGGGACCCTCCGGCTCCGGAAAATCTACCTTGCTCAACCTGATCGGCTGTTTGGACCGGCCTTCTACCGGAAGCCTGGTTTTGGCCGGCCGGCATGTGGAGAAATTGAGCGACAATCGGTTGGCGGATATTCGCAATCAATTCATCGGGTTTGTGTTTCAGAGTTTTCACTTGCTGCCGGATTTGGATGCCCAGGCCAATGTGGAGTTGCCTCTCATCTACCGCGGTATGGGAGCAAAGGAAAGAAGGAGAAGAGCGGTGGAGGCTTTGGAGGCGGTAGGTTTGGGCGAAAGACGCCGGCACCGGCCCAGCCAGCTTTCCGGGGGAGAGCAGCAGCGGGTAGCCATTGCCAGGGCTTTAGTGGGAGATCCCGCCCTGATCCTGGCCGACGAGCCAACAGGGGCTTTAGATTCTCGTACCGGTAACACCATCATGGCTATTTTCCAGCGGCTGAACCGGGATAAAGGGTTGACTATCGTCCAGGTGACCCACGAGCGGGACATTGCATTACACGGTTCCCGGGTGGTTCACCTGAAAGACGGGATGATTGAAAACATAGAACAAGTGCCGGAGCCTTTGGTGGCCAGAGAAGAAGAAACTGAAATACCGGTAGCATAGGAGGATTTTATTATGGGGCAAAAAATTTTAACCATTGTGGTTATCGTGTGTATCGTACTGGGAGGAGGCTATTATGCCTACCAGCAATTAATACCCCCACCGGAACAGGAGGTCCAGGGCCCGGTTTACTCCACCAAGCCCGTTACCCGCGGAGATATTTCTGTGGGAGTTGAGGTGGTTGGTTCCCTTAATCCCACCAGCGGCGGCGGTATTCAAGTGCCCGGCTACCGGGGTGGCGGCGGTGCCAGTACCAGTTATGTCATTGAAGAAGTGCTGGTAAAAGAAGGGGATGAAGTTAAAAAAGATCAGCTGTTGGTCCGGTTGAAAGCTCCCGAACTGGAGACCCAGATTAAGAATCTGGAAAGAAGGATCAGTGAACAGAAAGCAGAAATCGCCAGCCTGC
>JAAZDD010000025.1 GCA_012512955.1 Clostridia bacterium | reverse complement strand
TATGCCGGGGTTTCCTGCGTCATTGCCTAGTCTTTTGCCAGGAGTTTTTACCGGAACGCCATCAATCTCGGGTTGCCCATCTTCGAATCCCCTGAAGCAGCTGAAGCCCTGGCGGAAGGGCACCGGGTCCGGGTCGATGCGGATACCGGGGTGATTACTAATTTGACTACCGGGGAAACCTACCGGGCCAAACCTTTTCCTGAATTCATGCAACAGCTGATTGAAGCCGGCGGTTTAATGGCTTATGTGAAAGAGAAGGTGAGCAACGGTGGCTAAAATTGCAGTTCTGCCCGGTGACGGTATCGGCAGGGAAATCGTGCCCGAAGCCCAAAAGGTGCTCCGGGTGATCAGTAAAAAGTATGGTTTGGAATTTGAATATGAAGAAGGATTAATCGGCGGTGCCGCCATTGATGCGGTGGGAGAGGCCCTGCCGGAGGATACCGTGGAGTTGTGTCGCCAAAGTGATGCGGTACTGCTGGGTGCGGTAGGCGGTCCCAAATGGGATACGCTGCCGGTGGACAAAAGGCCGGAAGTGGCCGCTTTACTGCCTTTAAGGAAGAAGTTGGGCTTATATGCCAATATTCGTCCTGCTTTCCTTTTTCCCGCTCTGGTTAATGCTTCATCTTTAAAACCGGAAGTGGTGGAAGGTACCGATTTGGTGGTCATCCGGGAACTGACAGGCGGTATCTATTTCGGTGAGAAAAAGCGGGAAGCCGTGCCGGGCGGGGAAAGGGTCCTGGACGCCCTGGTCTATACCACTGATGAGATCAAACGGATTTTACGTCTAGGCTTTGAAACGGCCAGGCAGCGCCGGGGTAAGCTGACCTCCGTTGACAAGGCCAATGTGCTGGAGAGTTCCAGGTTGTGGCGGGAGACGGCGGTGGAAATGGCCCAAGAGTATCCTGATGTACAATTGGAGCATATGTATGTAGATAATTGCGCTATGCAGTTAATCAGGTGTCCCGGTCAATTCGATGTGATCGTTACGGAAAACATGTTTGGCGACATTTTGACCGATGAGGCCTCCATGTTGACCGGTTCCATCGGCATGCTGGCTTCAGCCAGTATCGGCGGGCAAGTGGCTCTTTACGAGCCGGCCCATGGTTCGGCGCCGGATATCGCCGGGCAGGGGAAAGCCAATCCCCTGGCCACCATCCTGTCAGCAGGAATGATGTTGCAATACAGCTTCAACCTGCCGGAGGCCATGGAACAAGTTAAAAGAGCCATCAGCCGGGTCCTGGAAGCCGGTTACCGTACACCGGATATTATGGAGGAAGGCTGTCAATTGGTGGATACCGGCACCATGGGAGATCTAGTTTGTCAATATCTAAGTGAGGAGAAAGCATGAAAAAGATCTGGGTATATGATACTACTCTCAGGGACGGCTCCCAGGGGGAAGGCGTCTCCCTGACGGTGGAAGACAAATTAAAAATCACCGCCCGTTTGGATCTGCTGGGAGTAGATTATGTGGAAGGTGGCTGGCCCGGCTCCAATCCAAAGGACATGGAATATTTTAAGCGGGTGAAGGAATTGAAACTCCAGCATGCCCGCCTGGCTGCTTTCGGCAGTACCAGAAGGCCGGGGATTAAACCGGAAGAGGATGCCAACCTGCAAGCCCTGGCGGCTTCCGGTGTGCCTGTGGCTACTATCTTCGGCAAGAGCTGGGACCTTCATGTCCTGGAGGCTATTGGTACGACCCTGGAAGAAAATTTGCGGATGGTGGGAGAGTCCGTCAAGTTTCTCAAAGATCAGGGTATGGAAGTGGTTTTCGACGCCGAGCATTTCTTTGACGGCTATAAAAATAATCCTGATTATGCTTTGCAGGTCCTGGAAGCGGCTCTCCGGGCGGGGGCTGACTGGTTGGTCCTTTGCGATACCAACGGGGGCAGTTTGCCTGCGGAAATAACCAAGGCGGTACAGGCAGTCTCTGCTTATTTCGGGGGGGTCCCTTTAGGCATTCATTGTCACAATGACGGTGAGTTGGCCGTTGCCAACAGCCTGGCGGCCATTGAAGCCGGGGTGACCCAGATCCAGGGTACCATTAACGGGTTGGGAGAACGCTGCGGTAATGCCAATTTATGCAGCGTCATCCCCAATGTGGAATTGAAGCTGGGTTACCGCTGCCTGCCCAAGGGCAAGCTGAAACATCTGACGGAGTGCTCCCGTTACATCAGTGAGATTGCCAACCTGGTGCAGCATAACAACCAGCCCTTTGTAGGCCAAAGTGCCTTTGCCCATAAAGGAGGCATTCATGTCAGTGCTGTTTTGAAGCACCCGGAAACTTATGAGCATTTGCCGCCGGAAGCAGTAGGTAATACCAGGCGGATTCTGGTTTCCGAATTGTCCGGTGCCTCTAACTTGATGGGAAAGGCGGAGGAATTGGGGATTGATTTCTCCGATAAGGCCTTTACCAGGGAAGTAATCCAGAGTATTAAAGAGTTGGAGTACCAGGGATACCAGTTTGAAGGAGCCGAAGCCTCCCTGGAACTGATCCTGAAAAAAGCCACCGGTGAGTATGCCCCCTATTTCCTGGTGGATTCTTTCAAGATCCTGTCGGAGAAGATGGCAGAAGGAGCCACTGTTTCCGAAGCCATGGTGAAAGTAACGGTGGGAGATAAAACCGTCCATACCGCTGCGGAAGGCAACGGTCCGGTAAACGCCCTGGACAATGCTTTACGGAAGGGACTGGAAGAGTTCTTCCCGGAAATTGCCCAGATGCACCTCAGTGACTATAAAGTGCGGGTGCTGGATGAAAAAGATGCCACGGCAGCCAAGGTGAGGGTCCTGATTGAATCCAGGGACGTGACCGGAGCCTGGAGTACCGTGGGCGTGTCCACGGACATTATTGAAGCCAGTTGGCGGGCCCTGTTGGACAGTATTGATTATTTCCTGATGAAAAGAATCCACCGGAAGGAACGGCCGGCGGCTAATGATGCCTGAATGGAGGCGGGTTGTCAACCCAGTTGACAGCTCGCTTTTTTTCCTTTGTCCTCGACTTTCTTTTTAAGGAAATAGACAAAATCAGCATTATTTCCTGAAGGAGTTTTTTTAGTCTTTAGCTAATATCCTGGTAACAAATGGAAAAAACACCCGAACGGAGTGATATGGTGAGCAAGGGCAAGGGAAAAACCAGGACAAAAAAGACGAAAAGCAAAACATCGTCGCCGGCCAGTGTGGTCAGAGTCAGCGGCAGGCTGGCCAACCTGCTGGATCATGTGAAACAGGCGCTTTATCATGAGGGACTCACTTATGAAGAACTGTACCGGCGGATGCAGGAGAAGCTGCCGGCTTGGGAACCGGAGAAGCTGGAACGGGATCTGAAACGATGTTTGGGCAATAACATCTCTTTTAACTTCAAAAAAGAGATGTGGCAAATGGACAAATCCGGCAACCCGGGCAATGATCCCTTCTATCAATACTTAATGACCATGGGCTATCCCGTCACCTTCCGGGAACTCTTATCCCTGGCCCAGGAAAACGGGCTGGGATCCACAGTGGTCCGGGAACAGGATTTTGCCTATGACGGTCGCTTTATTCGTCTCAAAAACGGAAAATGGGCCTTAACCTATTGGCAGGTAGTCTGGGAAGTGGGGACCCAGGAATTAAATCAGGCGGCCCGCTTAATCCAAAAACGGCAGGGTCCCGTCAGCATTAACTATTTGGCTCAGGAGCTCTTGGGCTTAGGGGTGTCGGAAACCAACCTGGCCCATGCCTTGAGTAAAGATACCCGCTTTCTGGAAGTGGCTCCCGGGCAATGGTACCTGAAGAGTTTGCTGGATGCCTTAATTGCCGATTTGTCCGCACCCGATGAATTTGCTTTTATCCGCCAGGTGGAGATCAATGCCCTCCAGGAAGCGGAGCTGATGCTCATTATTGAGGAAGCCGATGCTAGCCGCCGGGAGTATATCCTGTCTTCCTGGGATCTGGAAAAGGGAGTCCTGCGGTTAAGCAAAAGAATGATCGAGATCTTTGAACCCATTGACCGGGTGGCCTACTTAAAAGTGGCCACCGGTAACGGTGAGCTGGGGGTCTGGTTCCTGAAGGAGCAAAAGTACCTGGCCGGTTTAGGTCCCTGGTTTGAGGAATATGGACTGGAACCGGGAAGTAAAGTGGAAGTCAGCCCTTCTCAAGAACCGGGATATATTGAACTGAAGCCCAGCCGGGAAAGGGAGGCGGAGGTTTTTGCCGAAGGACTGCGGGTCAAAAAATTGGTGAAGCTGAAAAAGGAGTGCAGTGTTACCCCCAGGCCACTGGAGGAAGTATGTACGGAAATACTCCAACTATATCCCAAAGGGTTGGATTTGGATACCTTGGGCACCCTGGTGGGGCTCATTGCCGGGACACACCGGGAGGAGTTGCTGGATCTGCTGGAGCATCACCCCTACTTTGAGCAGGATAAGCAAGGGACCTGGTATTGTAATCTGACTATGCGTCAGGCTTACCTGGATTGGCAGAAGGAAAGGCAGGAAATATTGGCTTCATTGGAGTCTTACCGGCAGCAGGTAGCCGTAACAACAGAAGAATTCAATACTTTATACGAGATTAAAACCAGCCTGGAAGAAGAATTGGCTTATCTCCAGGATCATCACCGTCATGAGGAGGCTCTCTTCCAGGCAAAGATCGAAGAACTGTCTGCGACCAATGAGCATCTGACCCTGGAAAACAACAGGCTGAAAAATGAGTACGCCCTGTTGGAGCAGAAGCAGCAGGAATTGTTGGAACATGTGGAACATCAAGGGAGCCAACTGGTTACCTTGCGCACGGAGAAAAACAAGCTGAAGGTGAAACTGGAACAAACGGAAAACCGGGCCATGCAGCTGCAAAGTACCTTGAACCAGTTGATGGAGGACGCTCAACGGGAAGTGGACCGACTGAAGAAAGAGGTGGTCAGCAAGACCCACCAGTTGGAGAGCCTGCAGTATGCCAATAAGGAATTGCAACGGAACCTGGCTAGGCTCCATGAGGAACGGAGGCAGATGAAAAGGCAGGCCACTTCCTGGCCGGTGCGCATTCTCATGTTTTTCTCCGGTCTGATGGACAGGCGGAAAACGATTGGCGGTTAAAGGAAAAAGCACGGGAAACAGGGACCCGTGCTTTTTTTTTGGCCATTTTATTGCGCTGCCGGTATCTGGGCATGAACCCAGATGGGAAAATACCTGGCAGCAGGAATATTCACCGTTTCCCGTTGCAGTACTTCCGGGTGAATATTGAATTGGGTTTTCCAGATATCGATGAGGCCCCCGGTAAAAGTCAATCCCTTTTCCAGGGTATGGGGATCACCGATTGCTTTAACCACTACCGGGTAAAGGAGTTTATCACCGTTAATGGTAATATAGTAGGAAAAGGCATCACTTTCCTCGGCGATGGTCGTATGCTCGGTAATACGATGTTCATTGATGGATATTGCCTCCGCCCCGGTAGCCCACAGTTCATTGACCAAATCGATCAAGTCGAGAAACATCAAGGGTGCATCGCCGGTGATGGTGACCGTGATGCCGGGACCCGTCACCGGAGTGACTCCGCTGACCAGTTTCAATCTGTTGATATCATCAGAAATGGTTTTCACCGCGGAAGTCTCTTCCTGGGATTGGGCCAACAACTGCCGGTAAGCAGCATCCAGGTCCTCCATTTCCTGCTGCAGGGCCCTATTTTTGTCGTCCAGGTTTTTCCAAACGGTAATCAAGTCCTCTTTCTTTTGGGCATCTAAAGCAGTCAGTATTTTTTGTTGGGTTTGAAACTGGGTGGAAAGTAAAAAACCCAGAACGACAAATACTAAGGTCAGGGAGATGTACCAACCTTTGCTTCTAGTCATCTGGTTCCGTCTCTCCCTTCATCACCTGCAGGTGAGCGGTAGAAAAGCCGCCTTTATAGGTAGGTATTTGAATGGACTCCTCCTCAATTATTTCTACCGGAAAGCTCCGGTCTTTCAGCCAGGGAAAAGTTTGCCCGTTTAAGACCTGTTTAGTCAGTTTTTCCGGGTCGCCGATGGCTCTTATTTCGTAAGGAGGGGCCAGGCGCATAGAATTAACCAGAATGACGGTACCGACACAGCGAATATCGCTGGAGGAGATGATCCGCTGGTTGTTGATGGAGATTGCTTCCGCTCCTCCCAATCGCAAATCGTTGACCAGATAGAGCAAGTCCTTGTCGTGGATGATATAGCTATTGGGGTCAAAGGTGAGCGGTGCATTGGCTTTGGCTGCTGCCGCCAATTCTTCGTTGTCATCCAGGACCACGGTAATACCGGGTCCGGTTACCTGGGTCAGACCGGTTCTTCTTCGCAGCCACTCCAATTCACTTTGCAGGGTGGCCAATGTCCCCTTTTCTACCTGCTGTTCCCGGATCTCGTCAATTCTATCTCTTTTTTCGTCGATCATTTCTTCAAGGGCCAGGGTTTCTTCCTCCAGCCGGTTGATGATTTCGATGAGATCTGCATTGGAACTGTCGGCTGCTTCACTACGGGCAGCCTGGTTGGTGAGTATTATAGAAACCAGTAGAATGCCGGAAATAATAGAGATCAGAGTTAAGGTCAGAGGCCAACGTTTAGACATCTGAACACCTTCCTTTCCTGTTCTTATTTTACTGGAACTTGCTTACCACCGCAACCGCAAGGGAGAAGTAAAGGAAAACCATAAAAATTCTCTAAAGGTAAATATTAAAAGCTAAAGGATTTCATTTGTTTGTCGTCGAAAAAGGTTACAGTCCTTACTTAATTAAGGTGTGTCCTCCAGAGGTGAATCAATTGGATTTGCTGCACATCCTACCGTCCTTAAGTTTCATCAACGTTATAAGAATAGCTGTCGATATCGCGGTAGTGGCCTTTGTCCTCTATCGGTTTATTATTTTGATTCGGGGTACCAGGGCGATTCAGTTGATTAAAGGACTGGTGGTGCTTTTCGCTGCCTCTTTCCTGGCAAGGATCCTTAAATTAAGCACTATTGACTGGATCTTGGAACAAGTAAGATTGGCTTTGGTGGTTGCCCTTCCCATTGTCTTCCAGCCTGAATTGAGGAGAGCGCTGGAGCAGTTGGGTAGAGGCAAATTTTTTGCCAGGCCTTTAGCCTTTTTAGGGGAAGAAGACATGTCCCGCTTGATCAGTGAGTTGGTGAGGGCCATTCAGATCTTGGTTAAACTAAGATATGGGGCTTTAATCGTCATCGAAAGGGAAACCGGTGTCAATGATTATATTGAAACGGGTGTTTCCCTGGACAGCGTAGTATCGGCGGAATTGCTCATCAATATCTTTGTGCCCAATACTCCTCTCCATGACGGTGCTGCCGTGATCAGGGGCGATCGGATTGTAGCTGCCGGTTGCTTCCTGCCTTTAAGTGACAGTCCTTATCTGAATAAGCAGTTAGGGACCCGTCATCGGGCCGCTTTAGGTATTTCCGAGAATTCTGATGCGGTGGCTATTGTGGTCTCGGAAGAGACGGGTACTGTTTCTCTGGCTCAGGACGGAAAACTGGTCCGTTTTTTGGATGAGAAGAAGTTAAGGGAAATGTTAGAAGAGTCATTTGTGATTAAAACGAGTTCCCAGCATAGCTATTTTTGGCAAAAGAGGTGGTAACCGGTGTGGGAGCATTTCAGAACTAACCTGTCTTATCGGATCATATCCCTGCTCTTGGCCATCGGACTGTGGGCTTGGGTTACCACGGCGCAAAACCCTGTCAAAGAGGCTTTATATGAAATACCTTTGGAAACCAGGGATTTATCAAGTGATCTCATGGTGGCGGAAAAACCTTCCATGGTGCGGGTCCGGGTTCAGGCCAGGGATTCTGTTTTGGCTGAGGTCACTTCCAGGGACTATCAAGCCTATGTGGACTTGAGTGATGCAGTCATCGGCAGAAATATGGTTCCTGTAGAAGTGATTACTCCTGATGGTGTGGAGGTCATCAATACCAGTCCTTCCCAAGTGCCCATCATCATTGACCAGATTACGCAAATCCAAATGCCGGTTCACCCCTCCCTATCCGGCCAGGCAGCTACAGGTTTTGCTGTTCTGGAACCCACCATCAGTCCCTCAGAAGTATTGATTGCCGGACCGAAAAGCATCCTGGACAGGATTACCGACGTAGTGGTGGATGTGACTTTGCAGGGACACCGGGAAAGTTATTTGGAAAGGGTACCCATCAAAATATTCGATGCAGAAGGCAATCCTTTGCAGGACTGGCTCAGGATCCAGCCTGACACCGTTGAGGTATTTGTACCGGTGATCCGGGAGCTGCCTTCCAAACGTCTGGTTATTAAACCTGAATTTACAGGAGAACCGCCTGATGATCAAAGAGTGAAGCAGGTGGTGGTGGATCCGGAAATGGTACAGCTGTTCGGACGGTGGGAACTTTTGGAGCAGCATGACTATCTATATACCCAGCCCATTGATCTCAGCCAATTGGATGGGACTACCGTGGTGGAGGTGGAACTGGCTGTACCGGAAGGTACTTATTTAGGGATTCCGGCCCAAGTTAAAGTAATTGTGGAGGTGGAATAAGATTCCCACCGGTTGAAGGAGTGGTGAAATGGCAAAGTTATTTGGTACTGACGGGATCCGTGGTATTGCTAACCGGCAGTTGACCCCGGAATTGGCTTTTCGCCTGGGCAGGGCCGGCGGCTATGTTTTGGCCCTGCAGGGAGGAATGGAGCCCGGTATCGTCATCGGTAAAGATACACGTATTTCAGGTGACATGTTGGAGGCAGCTTTAACGGCAGGTATTTGTTCAGTAGGGGTGGACGTATATCATTTAGGGGTGCTGCCTACTCCGGGGGTGGCTTATTTGACTAAAGCCCTCAACAAACCCGCCGGAGCGGTGATCTCCGCTTCCCATAATCCTTTTGGTGACAACGGTATTAAATTTCTCGGACCGGGAGGATCCAAGCTCTCCGATGCTATCGAGGAAAAAATTGAGGCCCTGGTGGAAGACATCGGTTCCTTGCCTTATCCTACGGGAGCCGGTATCGGCCGGGTCTATCAGCTCGACAATGCCACGGAGAGATACGGTCGCTATGCCAAAAGCCTGTTTAGGGGCTCCCTCAAAGGCTTAAAAATTGTAGTGGACTGCTCTAACGGTGCGGCCTGTCGAGTGACGCCTCAGGTTTTGGCGGATTTGGGAGCGGAAGTGGTTACTCTTTTTGCCGAACCGGACGGAACCAATATTAACTGCAACTGTGGTTCTACCCATACGCAGGCATTGCAAAAAGCGGTGGTGGCGGAACAGGCCCATTTGGGCTTGGCCCACGACGGCGATGCAGACCGGGTTTTGGCTGTTGATGAAAAGGGGCAGTTGGTGGATGGGGACCAGATTATGGTGATTACCGCCCTGGCTATGAAACAACAAGGCAGCTTAGCAGGAAACAAGATCGTCGTGACGGTGATGAGTAACCTGGGCCTGCGGAAAGCCATGGAAAGGGCCGGTATTGAAGTCCTGGAAACTAAAGTGGGTGACCGTTATGTACTGGAAAAGATGTTGGAAACGGGAGCCGTCCTGGGGGGAGAACAGTCAGGACATATCATCTTCCTGGAGCAGAACAATACCGGCGACGGCTTGATTACGGCACTGAACTTGTTGCAGGTAATGGTGGACACCCAAAAACCCCTGTCTGTTTTAGCGGCTCAGATGGAGCGTTTTCCCCAGGTCACCGCCAATGTCACGGTGACTGATAAGGAAAAAGTGCTGAAGGCACCGGCGCTGGTGGAGGAACTGGCCCGGGCAGAAACACGTCTAAAGGGAAGAGGCCGGATCCTGGTGAGGCCCTCAGGGACGGAACCTCTCATCCGGTTGATGGCGGAAGGTCCCGACGAAGGGGAATTGAAGGAAATCATTGCCGGGTTGTCTCAGGTGGTTAGGGAAGCTGAGTAAAGGGAGGAAACATGATGACTGCTACGAATAAGAACGCAGTTGACAAAGGGAGTTATCCTCATTTCATGCTGAAAGAAATCATGGAGCAGCCGGAGGTGCTGCGGAGAACTTTAGCCAAAGGAATTGCTTCCATTGAACAAGGACAGTTGTCGCCGGAATATGGAGACTTGAGGCTGGGAAAGTATCAGAAAGTGTTGGTACTTGCTTGTGGCACAGCTTATCATGCCGGTCTGGTGGGAAAATATTTTATGGAGAAATTGGCCCGGGTACCGGTGACGGTAGAACAGGCAGCGGAATTCCGGTACACGGATTCTTTTGTAGATCCTGATACTTTGGTTCTGGTTATCAGCCAGTCCGGAGAAACAGGAGACACCCTGGCGGCTATGCGGGAAGCCAAAAGTAAGGGCGGCTATCTTGTCGCTATCACCAATGTGGCAGGAAGCACCATTGCCAGGGAGGCTCACCGGGTGATTAACACTGTGGCCGGAGCGGAGATCTCAGTAGCCTCCACCAAGGCCTATATGGCCCAGCTGGCTACCCTGTATCTATTGGGACTCCAACTGGCTATGGACCGGGGAAGGCTTGGCTTCAAAGATGCGGTCCCCTATTTAAAGGCAATGAAAAAAATACCGGAACAGGTGGAGCAATTGCTGGCGGAGCAAGCTACCGTCAAGGAATGGGCCGGAAGGCTGGCCGGGAATGAGCATGCCTTTTTCCTGGGCCGGGGCCTGGACGCTGCCGTGGCCATGGAGGGTTCCCTGAAACTGAAAGAGACTACCTACATTCATGCGGAAGCCTATTCTGCCGGGGAATTTCGCCATGGGCCCATCGCTTTGATTGAAGAAGGTATACCTGCCGTTATACTGGCTACCCAGCCGGAACTGGTGGGGTATACGGTACCGGTGATGGAGGAGCTGAAGTCAAGGGGAGCTTGGATCATCGGGATTCTGGGCGCGGACACCGGTCAAGCAGCTGATTGTTGTGATTACAGGATGATCCTGCCGGCCACCTTGCCTGAGTTCACTCCCATGCCGGCGGTAATTCCCCTGCAATTGTTGGCCTACTATACGGCCTGTGCCCGGGGTAATGATGTGGATCAACCCAGGCATTTGGTCAAGAGTGTGAAGGATGTAAAATAAGCGAGAAATATTCACGGAGGTGGCATAGTCCGCCTCTTTTTTATTTATCCGGGGAAACATTAACACAATTTTCCATAATTACCATATTATATAACAAAACTGAAGAAAGGAGAGAATTTAATGTCCATGTATTTAAACTGCGGCGGGTCCGGAAAAAAGCCCAGCCCGAAACCCGATCCCTGCCCTCAATTGCCGGGCACCGTACTGCGTGTCTTCATTCCTGCCGGAGCTGTTATCAACGTGCTTGGCATTGTTG
>JAAZDD010000213.1 GCA_012512955.1 Clostridia bacterium | reverse complement strand
CAGGAGAACCGTCCCCTTGTCTCACCACCCTTGTCTCACTTGTCTCCTTTGTCTCTTGAAGGAATGCGTCGAAAAGAAAGGGAATCGTGTTTCCAAAAAATGACAAATATTTAAAAAGGCTTGTACTATAATGGGCGGAGATGAAATAATGAAAAGCGGTGGTACAAGCCTATGCAGGGGCCTTTTCAAATCTATCCGTATCGACGGGAAAATGTTCCGAAAAATGATCGAATCATTAATCGCCGGCAATTGTTCCAGCGCGTTCTATGGTTTGGACGGCAATGGTCTCGGCCAAAGGCAATTGCTTTTATTTGTATCGCTTTTCTGTTGGGCAGGGCTTTGCTCGCTCAACAGCTGGCTCCTTTTGGGTTGGCCTTTCTGGCAGCGGTTTTGAGCAGGCACCGGGAATTGGTAGTGCCTGTTTTAATCAGTGTGCTGGTAGGAGAAGCTACAAGGGAAACTATCGAGGTTTTTTGGCCTAACTTTTTTACCTACCTAACTTTAATAGTGGCCGTACCCCTAATTATGGATAAAACAGAGGGCTCAGTTCAACTGGGTGTTTTAACCGGGGCTTGGGCTTTGGGGATTAAAGCCGGATTTATGACAGTCGTCTATCAACCGGTGGCTTTTGACTACCTGCTGGTGGCCATTGAGGCAGTAATCGCAGGGGCCCTGGTCCCACCGATGCTGCTGGCCATGCGAGCATTTAAGCAGCCTGCCCGGGATTGGGGTCGTTTTCAGGAAGAGACGGGAAGTTTGCTGGTTTTGGTTCTGGCAGTCGTGCTGGGTCTGGATTATTCCGTGGGAGATTATCATATCGGGGTCGTTTTGAGCAAGTATCTGGTCCTCTTGGCTTCTTTGGGGGGAGCCGGCTGGGGAGCTGCTTTCGGTGCTGCTTGCGGATTGGTGCCGGGACTGGCCAATTTTAATGGGTTGGTTTTGGCAGGTTTGTACTCCGTTTCGGGAATGTTGGCAGGTTTCCTTAGAAATTGGGGCAAGCCGGGACTTTTACTGGGTTTTTTCTGTGGCAATCTGCTGTATGGATTTTATTTCACTGATGAAGCGGTGCTGATGGATTTTCTTTCCACCAGTGGCTTGGCAGGGGTGCTGTTGGTATTAACTCCTCGTGGTGTAATCGCCACTTTAACAGAACGATGGTTTAAACAGGGAAGTGAGGCAAACAGCTTATCCTGTTACATGAACGACCGATTTAATCGCCTGATCAAATTGTTTGACCAATTGTCCTCCAGTTATGCGCCTGGGATTGTTGCCGTTGACCGGGAACAAACTTGGGATCTGTGGTTAAGGAGCCTGGTCAATCAAGTCAGCCGGGATTGCGGCTTTGCCCGGATCTGCTGGGATGAGAAAGAGGTAAATCAATCTTACCGGCAATTACGCAGATGGCTGAAAGCCTTGGCGGCCGGAGGCCAGGAGGAGCCGTTGACTGTTATGCCTGCTGAACTGGAGAAGCGCTGTCCCAGAACAGAGGAGTTAGGTGCTTCCTTAGCCTATATCAATGCAATTGTAAAGGCCAATGAGAAGTGGCAGGAACGCATCAACAAAGAAAGGAAGGCTGTGGCGGCCCAACTAAGGGGAGCCGCTGAAGCTTTGGCAACGGTCTGGCAAGACTGGCAGAGCGGCAGCGCCACAAGGCAGCCCCATTTGGAGGAGACAATTCAGTTAGGGCTGGAAGAATTGGGTATCCAACCTGCTAAATTGGAAATCTGGTAAGCTGCCGGTTCCGGACTGGAGGGCTATTTGGAATTAACGCCTTGTGATGTGAGGCATTCAGCTTGTGTGAGGCAAGTATCTTCCTGCATCAGCTCCGGATTGGATGGGCCTGTGCTGATGAAAGAACATCACTGTCCTCCTGACAAGAGTGAGGAAAAATGCCGGTTTAAATATGTAACCATGGACGAGGAAGGGCCGGAATTGGGTATAGCCCAGTGGCCTAAAGAAGGAAATGCTGTCTCCGGTGACACTGTAGCGGCTACAATCTTAACGGAAGACCGGTGGCTATTTGTATTAAGTGACGGGATGGGCAGCGGTGAGGAGGCACAAAAAGAAAGCAGCGGAGTGGTAAGGCTGCTGGAGCAGTTTTTGCTGCTGGATTTCACCTTGCAGGAGGCTGTGGAAATGGTGAACAGCTTATTGCTGTTAAAGGGTGAGGAACGATTTGCTACCGTAGATCTTGCTCTATTGGACCTGGCGAATAAAAATCTGGAATTAGCCAAAATCGGCGCCGTACCCAGCCTGCTCATTAATCAGGGGAACTGCCGGGTGCTGGAATCCAACAGTCTGCCGGTTGGCATTCTGGAAGAGATACCTGTTGAAACTGTTTCCCTCCCGTTGGAAACAGGGACTGTATTAATAATGACTACCGACGGGGTTTGGCAGGGGCCGGCGAATGATCAACGGGAAGGATGGCTGCCGGAATATGTGCAAGGACTATGGCATTTAAGTGCCAAAGATTTAGCCCAAAGGATTGTGGAGCATAGCCTCATCATGCACGGAGGCAAGGCGGAAGACGATTTAAGTGTGTTCGTAGTACGTTTGGATTGGTGATGGGGTTCTTTGGATCCCATTATTTTTTTGTATATTTTTGTTGTATTGCCCCAAGCTAGAGAAAAACCAATGGTTATCAGTTACAGTTCATGGCAGGAATAAAGGTATGAGATAGAGAAATATTTAATCACTTGGTCAGTAAAATATTTGGATATTGAGAGGTCTAAAGCTTGCTAGATAAGGTCCGGGAGACAATTGAAAAGTACAATATGTTCCAGGCAGGCGACAAGGTAGTAGTGGCGGTGTCAGGGGGCCCCGACTCTTTGGCTCTTTTGCATGCTTTGCAAGAACTGAAGGGTATTTGGAGCCTAAAATTGTCTGTAGCCCATTTCAACCATAGGCTCCGCCCGGAGGCCTCTGAAGAAGCCCGTTATGTAAGTTCTCTGGCAGATAGGTTAAGTGTACCTGTTTATATTGGAGAGGGTGACGTTGCCCGGTATGCCGGAGAACACAAGTTATCCACCCAGGTGGCGGCACGGGAATTGCGATACGACTTTTTATCCTCTGTCCTGGAAAAAACAGGCAGCAACAAATTGGCTTTGGCCCATCAAGCTGACGACCAGGCGGAGACAATCGTGATGTATTTCTTGCGGGGTCCCAGTCCTAAGGGATTAGCAGGAATACCTCCTGTGAGAGGGAAGATCGTTAGACCCCTCATTGAGACAGGCCGCGAGGAGATTGAACAATACCTGCAAGCAAACCGGCTGGAGCCGGTCATCGATCCTTCCAATTTCCAGAAAGTATATTTGCGGAATCGGATCCGGCTGGAGTTGATGCCTGTCTTAAAAGAGTACAATCCCAACCTGCCTGCCAGGCTTGTAAAAGCCGCCGAGCTTTTCCGGGATGAAGACAATTACCTGGAAGAGGAAACCTCTCGTTGCTGGGAAAAATTATGCTCCCGGCATCAGGACCGGATTTTGATCGATTATGAGGGATATCAACCGTTAGCGGCAGCGGTAAAACGGCGCCTGCTCCGTCGTTGTTTTCATGAACTGACAGGAACGAGCAAGGATTTGGGTTTTGAACAGGTTGACCGGATCTATCACCGGTTGGAGGCGCCGGACAAGGGTAAAAAGTTGGAATTGCCCGGCGGTGTTTGGGTTCAATATTCCGGGGTTCATGTTATTATGTCCAACCGGGTGGCCGGGAAGGAAAAGACCGATTATGCTTTTCAATTGGAGGGATTAGGCACTAAAAGCTGGTCCGGAGGAAGTATTACCGTGGAAGCGGTGCCGGCAGAAACTGTACTGTCAACTTCGTTTAAAGGGGATAACCGGTGGAAAGTACAAGTGGACGGCGATAAAATAAAATTCCCATTAACGGTCCGCAACAGGCGGCCCGGTGACCGGTTTTACCCCCTGGGTCTGGGAGGCAGTAAAAAGTTAAAACATTTTTTCATCGATTTGAAGCTGCCTCACCATCTTCGTGATGAGATACCCATTGTTGTTTCTGCCGACGGTGAAATTGTGTGGGTAGCAGGTCTGAGGCTAGATGAACGGTTTAAGATTACGGAAACAACCAGGAAAGTGTTTTGTCTGTCTTATGAAAAATTTAGGTGATGAAATGGTTTGAAAACGGTCCATGGTTGTGTTACAATGCCTAAATATGAAGAGGTTGCAAAAACAGGATGAGAGGAGGAAAAAGGTTGAACAGAGTATTTAAGAACATGGCAGTCTATCTATTGCTGGTACTGATGGTAGTATCCGTACTACGCATGACTACTCCCCCTCCCGTGGAAAAAACTGTCCTTGATTATACTACTTTTTATAATTATTTAGAGGAAGGTAAAGTTAAGACGGCGGAATTCACCCCGAAAGACGGTATCTATCAAATTGAGGGTGAATTAACCGATGGAGATAGATATTCTGCCACGGCTCCCAGTGATCCCGATATCATCAATTTTGCCAGGGAAATGGGAGTTGAAGCGTTCCCCAAACCGGAACAGGGACCCCCTTGGTGGACCGGTATTCTGGGTACCCTGCTGCCCATTATGCTATTAATCGGCCTAATCTTTTTTATGATGCAGCAGACTCAGGGCGGCGGCAGCAAAGTAATGCAGTTCGGCAAAAGCAGGGCCCGTTTGCATACCGATGAAAGCAAAAAAGTGACTTTTGATGACGTGGCCGGTGCCGACGAAGTCAAAGAAGAATTGGAAGAAGTGGTGGAGTTCTTGAAGAACCCCCGCAAGTTCAATGAAATAGGGGCCAAGATACCCAAAGGAGTTCTTCTTTACGGTCCTCCCGGTACGGGGAAGACTCTGTTGGCCAGGGCCGTAGCCGGAGAAGCCGGTGTTCCCTTTTTTAGCATCAGCGGTTCTGATTTTGTGGAAATGTTTGTCGGTGTCGGTGCTTCCAGGGTGAGAGATCTTTTTGGCCAGGCAAAAAAGAACTCTCCTTGTATTGTGT
>JAAZDD010000212.1 GCA_012512955.1 Clostridia bacterium | reverse complement strand
TTCCTATGGTGGGCACGGCTGGTTTCGAACCAGCGACCTCTTGAATGTGAGTCAAGCGCTCTCCCCCTGAGCTACGCGCCCATGTGTATGTGTCCGATGCATCTATTGTAAATCCCCTGAACATTCCTTGTCAAGAGTTCCGGGGGTGCAATTGCGATTTGCCAGTTATTCGCCAAAAGTGTATAATGAATGAAAGGCGAGAGCCACTAAAGTGATGGGAGGGAATAGTGATGACAGGATACTCCCAGTCGGAAGAAGATTATCTGGAAGCATTGTATATCATTGGACTGGAAAACAAAGTGATCAGGGTAAAAGATGTGGCCCAAGCACTCAATGTCAAGATGCCTTCGGTTGTATCTGCTATCCGTTCTTTAGCCGATAAGGGTTTAGTGGAAAAGGAAAAATACGGCCATATTGAATTGACTATGGAAGGGGCATTGGTGGCTAAGGATGTTTATGACCGGCACCAGATGCTTTATGCTTTTTTCCATGAAATCCTGGGCTTGCCGGCTGAAGTGGCGGAAGAAGATGCCTGCCGGGTAGAGCATTACCTGTCGCCGGAAACCAGGGAACGGTTAATGAAGATGGTGGAATATGTCCGTGCCTGCCAAAATGATGAGGTTCGTTTCTTGGATCGTTTCATGCATTTTGTCAGAACAGGCCAGAAGGCAGGGCCTTGTGAGGGATGTCAGGAGGCAAAAAGGGGGCTTTAAGTTGGCAGCGAAAGGTACCATCCACTGTGGCATCTGTGGTCACACCATAGAGGTGACTGCCAAGGCTCAGGGAAGAAAAAGTGTGAAAATTGAGATTGAAAGCGACTGCGGGAACTACAAAAAGCTAGCTGAGGAGCTAAAGGAAGCGGATCCCTTAAAGGAATTGTTCCGGCCTTTGGGGAAAGGGGAAATGTTCCAGGTCTTTGCCGGGAAGATACCCCATCCCAGTTGTCCGGGACTGGCCGGTATTTTAAAAACCATAGAAGTGGCCGCGGGTTTGGCTTTGCCCCAGGAGGCAACCATAGAGGTAGTGAAGAGCGAGGATTAAACCTCGCTTTTACTTTTGTAATTAATTGCAAGTTATCGACAAAACCTCCTATTCTTAGTGAATTCTTGCGGCAGGAAAGGACGGGCCGTATCCAGAATTGTCTTGAAGTATTCCCTTGGGCGTCATTTTGCCGAAGGGTTTTGAAAGGTTGACAGGAGGTGGTCGTAAGCCAATTGGATTATTGTACATACCAGCTAGCGAGAATTCAGCCGGGGGTGGGCAAAATGCCAAACAAATACATCTATCTTGGCAAATCGATACTTAATAAAGGTCATTTGCTCAATATCCCCTCCCAGCTCAGAGAAGCCTTCAGTATTAATGCGGGGGATTCCCTGGAAATGCATGTGGAAGGGAAGATGATAGTTTTAAAGCCAATCAAAGAGTCAGTTGGAGAGACTCTTAATAAAAATAACATTGTATTGTTTCCGTCCATCGAACAGACTTCACCGGGACCGTCTCCGGTGGGAGAAGTCAAATACCCATTGCGGTTGGTGGAAGGGCAGATCGACAAGGTTGTATAGGCAGGGGTTTGGCCCCTGTTTTTTTATTGCCAAGGTCCAAAACTAAGGCGAACAAAATTTAATGGCCTTTAAAGGATCAAGTAAGGTTAAGCTAGAATTAATTATCACTACAAATAGAAAGAATTTCCTGGGAGGTAGGTCAATGACCATTAGACAAAAATTAGCCGGTTTTTTATCTCTAGTCATATTGATTAATCTGGTTGTGGGTTTAAGCGTCTTTATGTACATAAAAACTCAGGATGATTACGGGACTTACATCAATTTGGCCGGCCGGCAAAGGGCTTTGTCCCAAAGGATGGCCAAGGAGGCTTTGCTGCTCACATCCTCTGCTGCAGGAAACAAAGACTCTTTTAACAATACCAGGGCACTTTTCCACCGGACTTTGGAAGGTTTTCTCCATGGGGATCCGGAACAGGGACTAAAACCGGTGGAAAGGGAGGATTTGCGGCGGCAGGTAGAGGAGCTGTCAGTTCTTTGGGCTGAATATGACGATTATCTACAATCTGTAGTCGCCGGCGGCAGCTTTTCCCCCCAGGAGTTTGACCGGCGCAGTATAGAGATTTTCGAGGCTTCCAATGCATTGACCTTTGCTTTTGAGGAGGCGTCGGGAGAGGCGGCAGCGCTCCCTTATGCCATGACCGTAGGCGGCATAGCCGGCGTTTTGGTGTTGACGGCAGTGGGCTGGTTTTTCACCGATCGCCGGGCACTGGTGCCATTGGTCCAGGTCATTAAGCGGATGGAGAAAGTTGCTGCGGGAGATTTGACAGTAGAGTTTGTTTGGCAGACCAAAGATGAGGTAGGTAGGTTAACCAAGGCTTTTACCGATATGACCCAGAGCCTGAACCGGATTGTGGTATCGATTAAAGAGGGGGCTGAGGAACTCCTCAACACTGCCGGTCAGGTAAGCACCGCTTCCGACCAGACCAGCAAAGCTGCTGAGCAAACGGCCCTGGTGGCCCAGAGTTTGGCGGAGGGAGCGGAAAACCAGGCCCGGTCTTTAAGCCAGATTTCCGAATCTGTCTACAATGTTTCCCACGAATCTGACGCAGTGGCCAGATTGTCCGGCGAAGCAGTGGAGCAGGCAGCCAAAGCGGACCAGGCGGCTCAAAACGGCAATACCCAATTACAATCTGTGACCCGGCAGATGGAAAGGGTCGGTCAGGCCTCCCAGAAAGTCTCCCAGGTAGTTAACGAATTAAGCAAGAGTTCCCAACAGATCAGTGAGATTGTCAAAACTATTACTGCCATCGCTGATCAGACCAACCTGTTGGCTTTAAATGCGGCTATCGAGGCGGCCAGGGCCGGCGAACAGGGTAAGGGGTTTGCCGTAGTGGCCCAGGAAGTCCGGCAGTTGGCAGAACACTCCGGAGCCGCTGCCAGTGAAATTGCGCAACTGGTCCAGTCCATCCAGGCTGAAATGCAAAGCGTCATGGAGGCTATGGAGGGCAGTGAACGGGAAATACAACTGGGCATTGAAATGGTGACCCGGATCAGCGAGGCCTTTATGGAGATCCGCAATGCCTTTGCTGAAGCTGCTGCCAAGACCGGCCAGGTGTCCGGTAGTACCCAAAAGATAGCGGACAGTACCCAGCAAGTGACCACGGCAGTGGCTGCCACCAGTTCCGCAGCCGCTGAAAGTGCCGCTTCGGCTCAAGAGGTGGCGGCGGTGGCCCAGGAGCAAAATGCTTCCATGCAGGAACTGGCTGCTTTGGCGGAACGCTTGTTTTCTGTAGCCAATCGTTTCCGGGATTCTGTTGCCATGTTTCGAACTTAATCTTGATCCCATTTGACTGCTCCTGCCGGAGCAGTTTTTGATTCCCGCCCTTCCTGTGCATACTGGTTCTGCCCCGGGGGAAGAATGATCTAGAGCAATTCAGGAGGGGTTGAGTCACACATGGAGTTAGGGATTAGCTTAATTTTGGTAGTGGTGCTCTTATTGATCTTAAAAAGTACCGGGGAACGTCCCCCGGTTCTTGGGGAGTTAAGGGATGTTCCCTTGGATCCTGAAAGATTAAGACTTCATGCCGGAGACATTGCCAAAGCCCATGAAACTGCTTCCCAGCTCAAGACGGCCCGGATGCTCCTGGAG
>JAAZDD010000211.1 GCA_012512955.1 Clostridia bacterium | reverse complement strand
TTATTCCGGCAAACAAAAGAGCAGTGGCAAGCAGTTAAAACTTATTTTGCGGCCAGGTTTCTCAACATCAAAATGGAAATCGTCTTGTTTGGTTTGATTGGCGTTTTAGGGGCAGCTATGGAGACGGTTCCTTTCGAGGCTTTGTTATCCGGATTTTTGGAAATGGTGATGAGTCTGGGCTACGGGGGTACTTTTATTTTGTCGCTGGCCCTCGTTTATGTGATTTCCGTTGCCGCCCTGGTAGGGGTACATCCCCTTGTTTCCCTGACTATTTTGCTGGTTGCCGTTAACCCGGCGGCGGTTGGTTTGTCGCCTCTGTTTGTGGGGTACTTGTTGTTGGGGGGATATGGAATTGCCCTAATCAATTCCCCTTTTTCCGGCACCCTGCTCCTGGTATCGGGGCAGTTGGATCACTCCCCTTGGGAAGTGGGTTTAAAATGGAACAAGTTTTACCTTCTTTTATACCCGAGTTTATTGGTGGGGCTGATGTTGCTCTTGGGATTTTAGCTATACATGGATAGGGGGTCTAAAGCTATGAAATCAGTGGTGATAACTTCCGCATTAAGAACGGCTATCGGCCGTTTGGGTGGCGGTCTCAGTACAGTGCTTCCTGAGGACTTGAGCAGTGCGGTGCTCCGGGCAGTGATGGAAGATGCCGGGTTGCAGGAGCGGCAATCGTTGATTGATGAAGTAATTATCGGTCAAACTAAACAAAGTACCGACGCCCCCAATATTGCCAGGGTAGCCGGTTTGAAAGCAGGGATTCCGGAGGAAGTTCCCGCCTACACTGTACATCGCCAGTGTGCTTCCGGTCTGCAGGCCGTTTTAAGCGGGGTTTGGCAAATCCAGGCTGGTTATGGAGAATTGATTTTGGCCGGTGGCGTGGAAAGTATGAGCACGGCGCCTTACTACATACGCAATATCCGGTTCGGATTAGGTTCAGGTAACGGGGAAGTGCTGGATCCCAATACGGAGAGCCAGCCTAAATCCCAGCCGGAGGAGATTTACGGTAGCTTTACCATGGGACAGACTGCGGAAAATTTGGCGGAAAAATACCAGATTTCCCGGGAAGACCAGGACCTGTTTGCCTATCAAAGCCAGCAAAAAGCCATAAAGGCCATTGATACAGGATTGTTCCGGCAGGAAATTATCCCGGTTACGGTCAAAAAGAAGAAGGAACAAGTAATATTTGCGGAGGATGAACATCCCCGGCGGGATACCACCCTGGAGAAGTTAGCCTCTCTAAAACCCGTATTTAAAGCGGGGGGCACCGTCACTGCGGGAAACAGTTCCGGCCGCAATGACGGAGCCGCCGCTGTGGCCCTGATGTCGGAAGAAATGGCCGGGAAGCTGGGTCTTACCCCCCTGGCCAGGTTTGTGTCGGCAGGTATTGCCGGGGTGGATCCCCGCTTCATGGGAATCGGTCCGGTACCGGCAACGGAGAAAGCCCTCAGGAAAGCGGGTTTACAGTTAAAGGACATCGGGCTGGTGGAGATCAATGAGGCTTTTGCTGCGCAAACCCTGGCAGTCATCCGGGAACTGGATTTGGATGCTGAAACGGTGAATGTTAACGGTGGGGCCATCGCCCTAGGTCATCCTTTAGGCTGTTCCGGTACACGGATCCTGGTTACTTTGCTCCATGAAATGGCCAGGCGGAAAGTAAAATATGGTCTGGCTACCATTTGTGTTGCCGGCGGCCTAGGGGTGTCCGTGATTGTGGAAAATCTTACTCTCTAAAGAAAAATGACCTGTACCTTGCGGTGCGGGTCATCTTTCTGATGGCTGCCGGGTATTTGTAACGGGTAAACTGTAAAAAGGGAGGTCATTATGGTAGAATGAGAGTAAATATCAGAAATCCAGTTATTGAGTGAGGGGTTGATACCATGTTGGCAGATCTAAAGCCAAAATTGGAAGGGCTTAAGCAGAGAATAGAGGAAATGAGGGTCTCCCTTTGACATACCCGGCCGGGTAGAGAAAATAAAGAAGCTGGAGGAGGAGGTTTTAGCCGAAAACTTCTGGGAGGACCGGGAAAGGGCTCAAGCGGTAACGCAGACCTTGAGTGCGCAAAAAGATAAATTGGCCGCTTTTTCCTCCCTGGAGAGTACCTGGCAGGAGGTCAGTGAACTGCTGGAACTGGCCTTGGAGGAAGATGATCAGAGCCTGGAGAAGGAACTGGCCAGGAACCTGGCGGAACTGGAAGAAGCCGTCGGCGCCATGGAACTGGAAACCCTTCTTTCCGGTCCCTACGACCGGAACAATGCTTTCCTGACCCTTCATGCCGGGGCGGGAGGAACTGAGTCCCAGGATTGGGCCCAGATGTTGATGCGGATGTATATCCGCTTTGCGGAG
This sequence comes from Clostridia bacterium, assembly GCA_012512955.1. Lineage (GTDB taxonomy): Bacteria > Bacillota > DULZ01 > DULZ01 > DULZ01 > JAAZDD01. The sequence continues at coordinate 6,968 of JAAZDD010000211.1, read as the reverse complement.
CAAAACGGCTTCCAGGTGGAGACGGTGGATATCCTGCCCTGCGACGAGGCAGGCATTAAAAGTGTAACCCTGTTCATCAAAGGAGAGAACGCTTACGGCTATCTTAAGGCGGAAAAGGGAGTCCACCGCCTGGTACGGATCTCCCCTTTTGATGCTTCCGGGAGAAGACACACTTCCTTTGCGTCGGTGGAATGTATGCCGGAAGTGGATGAAACCATGGAAGTGACCATTGATCCCGGGGATTTGAAGATCGATACTTTCCGGGCCGGCGGTGCCGGCGGTCAGCATGTGAACAAGACGGATTCGGCGGTCAGGATTACCCACCTGCCCACGGGGATCGTGGTTCAGTGCCAAAATGAACGTTCCCAGCATGCCAACCGTTTGGTGGCCATGCGGATGCTCCAGTCCCGGCTGCTGGAACTGGAAATGAAAAAGAAGGAAGAGGAACTGGCCCGTTTGAGAGGGGAGCAGAGGGAAATTGCCTGGGGCAGCCAAATCCGTTCCTATGTCTTTCACCCTTATTCATTGGTCAAAGATCACCGGACCAACCTGGAGAACGGCAATATTGGGGCCGTCATGGACGGCGATATTTTACCCTTTATCAAAGCCTATCTCAAAGAGGAAGCCCGCCGGAATATTTAGACATGACCATCCCCTGCCGCGCATAAAGATGGTGGGGGGTGGTTTTTTGTTCCGTAAATGGCTGGGGATGTTGGTGGCTTTGGGTATAACCATGGGGGCGCTGGCCCAGTTTGTCCTGGTACCTTTGGCGGAAAAGGCCTTGGTCAGATTCGCCGCAAAACTTCCTGCCGACAGGGTGGAGGTGGAAATCGCCTCTTTTCCTGCCTGGGAGTTGCTGCAAGGCAGTATTGACCGGCTGAATTGGCAGGCAGAGGGGATCCAGTTTCAAGAATTCACCTTGGAAAGATTGGAGGGATCCTTTGAGGAAGTGCGGCTCAGTTGGTGGGAGCTTTGGCAAGAAAGGCGCCCCGACTATTCCTTTGCGGAACCGGGAGAGGTTATTATCACCCTTTCCGAAGATAACCTGAAGCAATACCTGATGGGGCGGCTGAACGTGCCCTTGGAGAATCCTGAAGTGGCCATGCAGGGACTGCAGGTGGAATTGACGGCAGCCTGGACCATTGGGGGACAAAAACTACCCTTGCTGTTAACCGGGCGGCTGGAATTGGAGGGGTCCCACACCATCGTCCTAATCCCTGAACGGGTCCAGGTTGGCAGTTTTGTTCCGGGATCGGAGCTGCAAAAAAAACTGCTGGGGAATGCTTCTTTTCAGTTGCCCGTGGAAAGGCTGCCGGTCCGGGTGGAATTCTACCGGTTGGAAGGGGGACCGGGAAAAATCAGGCTCCTGGGAAGGGTGTTCCTGAAATAATAAAAGAGGCAGGGAGAAGCATCCCTTACCTCTTAATGGATATTTTCCTTTAACGCCATATGGATTTGCAACTTGCCGATGTCGGTGTTCAGGGGAATTCTCAGGACCTGGTTGCCGTCAAGACAGATGGGTTTATCGTCTTCAATCAAAATGCGGGGAGGCTTAATATCACATTTGTAGTTCCGGTTAAACAGGCTGGAAACGGCATTGCCGCTGATGATGTTGGAAACTTCCCCCAGAGCGGAGGTTACAAAACTGTCGATGGTATCTATTTCCATACCGGACATGATCTTCACCATTTCCAGGATCATGTGGTCCGGAAAGCGATATAGGATACAGCCGGTAAGATCGCCGGTAACCTCGATTACTACACCCACTTCTTTTTTGCCCAGCATTTCCTGCAAGGCTTTGGACTGATCCCTGATTACATCAATGTCCAGCATCAGTTTAAATACGTCAATGGTGGCTTGGTAAAAAGGATTGATATATTCCGCCTTCATTTAATTCCCCTCCCCTTTGGTCCGAACATATTCGGCAATTTTCTGGTCGCTGGCGGCTACATGGTTGATAAGCCAAGCCATCAGTTTACCGGCAAATTGTTGGACCAGATCTTCGGCAAAACCTTCCTGTTCAAACCGTTCTGCAAATTGCCCCACTTCAGCTTTGAACTGTTCATGGATCTCTCTATGCTGTTCAAAACCGGTATAGTCAATGGACTGCTGGTAGGCTTCTTCGTCATTGAAATGAGTCACCACGTAACTTTGCATGAATTCCATAGTTTCCTTCACTTTAGGCAACTTGGCCTCCCATTGACCCTCCTTGCGAAGAGCTAAGACAAACTCGGATACCCGGCGGAAAAGTTCCTCGTGTTGTTCATCAATTTTGTCTACCCCGAGTCTGTACTTTTCTTTCCACATCATGGTGCATACCTCCTCCGGTTTATTATTCTGGCAAAACGCTGCTGCTTCTCTTATCATATTACTTTTATTTTACCTTGTTTTGGGAGGATTGCAAGTAAAGAATCTTGTATAATAACTCAGTATCGGGGGTATTGCTAACAGGGAAACCTGACTTCCGGGAGGTCTTCCCATGCCTTATGCCATAAATGAGGACTGCATTGCCTGCGGCAATTGCAGTGTTGTTTGTCCTCAGGAAGCCATTGATGACGGTTATACTTATAAAGCGGTGGGGGAGCTTGCTTCACCTGCCGGCGTGGTTGAAGACGGGAACATGAATAACAGGCGAAGTTCCGTCTGGCAAGGTTACCGTATTACCGGCGCCTGTACGGAATGCGGCGCTTGTGAGCAAGTCTGTCCTGTCGGAGCAATCTTGAAAGCATAGGTATGTGCATCAAGGCCCTTTATGGCTATTATCGCCATAGAGGGCCTTTGTGTTAACCACTGGATCTCTTAATCTCTCTGGGAATGAAATTGATTGGTATTGACTATAGTTTGATAAGATTTTTTAATTTCCATCAATATGATTTTTAATAGTCTTAGGGAGTAAATTAATTGGAAAGGGTCAGTTTTTCTGTAATAACTGCGAAATGTATATTTGATATCATTATTTTGGCGAAAAATATTTTCTACACATCAAGAGGAGGGACAAAATGGCTCGCTATGGAATGGTAATCGATCTGACAAAATGTGCCGGCTGTTACGCTTGCCACTTAATTTGCAAAGTGGAAAACGGAACCCGGCCGGGGATTGCCTGGAACCACATCCGTAAAGTGGAATGGGGTAAATTCCCCGACGCGCACCAGGCTTTCATCCCTTCCCAGTGTGTTCATTGTGAAGATCCTGCCTGTGTCAATGTCTGTCCGGTAGGAGCAAGTTTCAAGAGGGATGATGGGATTGTACTGACTGATTATGACAAGTGCATCGGTTGCCGGATGTGTGAATGGAGTTGTCCTTACGGAGCCCGTCAATTGAACGATAACGAGGATACTTATTATGAAGGCGCCATCGCTCCCTATGAAGAAGAAGGCTACAAGAAACACCAGCTCAATAAAGAAGAAAAGTGTACTTTTTGTTATCATCGTGTTGATCAAGGCAGGCTTCCCGCCTGTGTGGAAATGTGCCCGGGTGAGGCCAGGATTTTCGGCGATTTAGACGACCCGGATAGTGAAATCAATCACTATATCAAAGAGCATAAAGCAGTGGCGGTGGAAGGAACTAACTTCTATTATGTGTTGCCCGAGACAATGAATAAAGACTTTTAGCCGGTGGCCATTGAGGCACCTACAGGTCATACCCGGATTCGCCGGTATCTGGAGAGCAAAGGGATGATGGTTACCTGGGATAACAGCACTCAGGAAGTGAGGGTAACCAATCAAGCTGGGGAACAGTGGTCCATTAAACCCCAGGCCCTTGTCAAAGGCAGAAGCTTTGCCCGTCTCCAGGAACTGGACGAATTACTTAAATAAATGTGAGGAGGTATATCATGACCGATAAAGTCAGCCGCTGGAGAATAACCCGTCGTTCTTTTCTGAAAGGCGTTGTGATCAGTGGTACAGCCACTGCTTTAGCCACCCAACCGGGTTATAAAACGCCTAGAGCCAGAGCCCAGGAAGCTGCTCCTCCGGAACCCGGAGTAACATATGCGTACACATATTGCGATAACTGTAACCACGTTCCCAAATGCGGGATTAAAGCGGTAGTCAAGGACGGAAAAGTGATCGGGGTGGAAGCCAGGGAAAACTATCCCAACAGTCCTTTATGCGCCAAAGGGGTAGCCACCATTCAGGAATTGTATGACCCTCACCGGCTTCTTTACCCGATGAAAAGAACTAACCCCAAAGGCAGTGCCGACCCGGGCTGGCAGCGGATTACCTGGGATGAGGCTTACGATACCATCGTAGCTAAACTGAATGGGATTAAAGAAAAGTACGGCCCGGAAAAAGTGATGTTTTATTGTGGTGACCCCAAGGAGCCCCGTCCTGCTATGCAGCGGCTCGCCTACACCTTTGGTTCTCCCAACTATTGCAATGAGAGTTCCACTTGTGCCTGGGCCCCTACTTTAGCAGCCATTCTTACTTACGGACAGGGTACTATGGGAGCCAATCCTACGGAAAAAACAAAGCTTTGCCTCCTTTGGAGCAAAAACCCGGCCTGGAGTGAACCCCATTTATTCGGTAAATTGATCAAAGCTAAAGAAAACGGCACCAAATTTATCGTGGTTGACCCCAGGGTAACTCCGACCGTAGAAGCTTTGGCGGATATTCATCTTCAACTCCGGCCCGGCACTGATGGTGCTTTGGCTTTGGGCATGATGAATGAACTGATTAACAAGGGTTTATATGATCAAGAATTTGTCGCTAATTGGGTACAAGGCTTTGACGAGCTGAAGGATTATGTCCGTGATTTTACCCCGGAAAGAGCAGCGGAAATTACCGGTATTCCCGTGGACAGGATTAAGGCGGCCGTAAGTCTGTTCGGTACCGAGAAACCGGCCACCTGGCTGGGCAGTGCTTCTCCCACTACCCACAGCAGCAACGCGGTGCAAAACCATCGAGGCATTTTGGCCTTTATGGCTTTAACCGGCAATATTGATGTAGAGGGCGGTTTGACCTTCCCCACTCATGCGCTGCCCTTTGATCTATTTGCCGGTACTCCCCAGTTTAACCGTACCACAGACTTATGGCCTCAAATCCGGGATAAGAGAGCGGATACCGACCGGGCTCCGGTTTGGGCTCATTTCTTCCCTGAGATTCAAGCCAACTTTATGCCGGAATACGTCAAGGAGGGCAAAATCAAAGCCATTGTCATGGCCGGCGGTAACGCCATGATGTGGCCCCAGCCCCAGGAATACCAGGAAGCCCTGGAAAACATGGAATTCGGTGTAGCGGCTGATTACTATCTCCGTCCCTGGACTCACAATTATATGGATATGGTCCTGCCGGCGGCCATGCCCTATGAAAGAATGGCGGCGTTGGCCGTCTTCGGACGCCGGGTCTTCCTGCGGGAACCGATCATCAAGCCCTTTGGTGAAGCAAAGCCTGACTGGCAGTGGATGATGGAATTAGGTTCCAGGTTGGTGGGTCCGGAAGAATTCTTCGGCGGCAGTGAAGAAAAGGCAGTAGATGCGGTACTCCGTTTTGCCACCGGTAAAGGCATTGAGGAATTTAGGGGCAAGCCGGAAGGTGTTTTCATTGCCCCGCCTGGACCGGAACAGTATCGCAAATATGAGTCCGGTCTGCTTAGGAATGACGGTCAACCCGGCTTCAATACCCCAAGCGGTAAAATTGAAATTTACTCATCTGTGTTGGAAGAGTTCGGGCATGATCCCTTGCCTACCTATAAAGAGCCGGTGGAAAGCCCCTTTAGTACTCCTGAACTGGCGAAGAAGTATCCGCTGATCCTGAATACCGGTTCCCGGGTACCCATGTATACCCACAGTAAACTGAGAGATATGCCTATCCTGAGGAATTTAATGCCGGTGCCTATTGTCCGCCTGCATCCTGATGATGCCAAAGCCAGGGGTATTCAGGCCGGAGACAAGGTAATTGTTTCTTCTCCCCATGGACAAATTACCGTTTTTGCGGAAGTAACCAATATTGTCAGACCGGGAGCCATCGATATCTTCCACGGCTGGCCTCAAGCTGATGCCAACAAGCTTGTTGCCCGCCAGTTTGACCCCATTTCCTGCTTCCCGGCTTACAAAGAAGGGTTATGTGAAGTAACCAAAGCTTAGTATTTTGTCTTAACAAATCTTGAGAAAAAAGTCGTGGAATTCTATCTGCGGCTTTTTTCTTTTGAAACTCTTACCATAAATAGCTGGATTAGATGGATTTGACAGTGTGCCTGGTACCAAATTATCAGTATAGGCTAAAGGCTTGCAATTGCTGGGCGACGAACATATAAAGAAGGCTTATTGTGGGATGTAATTGGGGGGGACTGTCGTGGCTGATCTGTTGATACGGAACGCATTGGTGGTTAATGAAACAGATACCTTTGAGGCGGATATTACAGTCAATGACGGTATTATTACCGGCGTTGGTGCCGTTGGTACCGGCGGGAAGGCCGGCCGGGAGATTGACGGCACAGGGTTGGTTGTCCTACCCGGTTGTATCGATCTGCACGTTCATTTTAACGATCCGGGCTTTACTTACCGGGAAGATTTTGCAACCGGAACCCGGGCGGCTGCCGCCGGTGGAATGACGATGGTGGTGGACATGCCTTTGGCCGGTAAACCCACGGTGACAGACGAAGAAGCAGTGTTGGCCAAGAAAAACGCTGTCGCTTCCAAAGCGTACATTGACTATGGCCTTTGGGGCGGGTTGGTGGACAATAATCTTGGCCGGTTGTCCTCTATGTTGGGAGCAGAGGTAATGGGTTTTAAAGCCTTTATGGCCGACGCGGGACCTGAATTTCCTTTTGTGCAGTCTGATGTCCTGCTGGAAGGAATGAAAAAGGCAGAGGAATTAGGAGCATTGGTGGCCTTGCATTGTGAAGATGATTTGCTGGTTAAACATCTGGAAAAAATTGAGCAAAGTCAAGGGGCAGGTGATGTAAGTTCTTATCTGCGTTCAAGACCGCCATACACGGAAACCCTGGCGGTCAATGTGGCCGTTAAACTG
>JAAZDD010000210.1 GCA_012512955.1 Clostridia bacterium | reverse complement strand
GGGCAGGAGGGACGGAAAATGAGGGTGATTCTGGTCAGGCATGGGCAAACGGAATGGAATAAAGCAGGGAAATTTCAAGGCCACAGCGATGTGCCCCTGGACCGGGTGGGACGGGAGCAGGTGGAAGCGACGGCTGCTTATTTGGCCAGGGAAAAGATCGAAGCGGTTTATGCCAGCGATCTGTCCCGGGCCAGGGATACCGCCGCCGCCATCGCCGCTTATCATGGTTTGGAACCGGTCTGTGATCCCCGGTTGAGGGAATTGGACATGGGACACTGGGAAGGGTTGGACTTCAATGCGGTCTACAGCAACTACCGGCAGGAGTACGATGCCTGGTACGGTAATGCAGAAGGGGTGATTCCCGGCGGCGAAGGAGTAAAAGATGTAGAAAAAAGGGTGCTGGAATTCATCCGGGAGATTAGCCCCAAACATAAAGGAACCGTGGTGATTGCCACCCACGGTGGGGTGGTGAAGGGGGTACTGGCCTATGCTTTAGGTCCGGAATACCTGTGGGAACAAAGAGTGGACCATGCTTCAGTTACTATCGTTAATATTGAAGGAGAGAAAATCGTTCCCGAAGCCATCAACATCGTTCCCTGGAGAGAATAGTGGGGAAGCCTGTCGTGACGATAGGCTTTTCTTTATTATTCCACCTTCATTATTTTAATGTCAGAAAATTCCCAAGTAGGGCAGGATTCTGGCAAATTTAGGCGAAATCTAAATCTTATGAATGAGGGCTCATTTTTCTTGAACCAGGGAAAGGGAGGATTGTTTTGCGACTGTTGGAACCAATTAGGATCGGGACCATGGAACTGAAAAACCGGATTGTAATGCCGGCGATGCACTTGTCCTATACTTTGGACGGGCAAGTCAACGACCGGTTAATCGATTTTTATGTGGAAAGGGCTCAAGGTGGTGCCGGCCTGATTATTGTGGGAGGCTGTGCCATTGACCAGGCAGGAGCGGGGCCCTGGATGATCCGGCTGGATCACCCACGGTATAAAGAGGGCCTCCGGCGTTTGACGGAGGCAATCCATGCTCATGGCGCCAAAGTCGCTGCTCAATTGTACCAGGCAGGCCGGTATGCTCACAGTGTGCTTACCGGGCAGCAGTCAGTGGCCCCTTCGCCGGTTGCTTCCCGGTTGACCGGCGAGGTGCCTAAAGAATTGACCAAAGAGGAGATTGAACAGGTTATTGCTTCCTTTGCCCAGGCGGCTCTTTTGGCCAAGGAAGCGGGTTTTGATGCGGTAGAAATCCTGGGCAGTGCAGGTTATTTATTGTCCCAGTTCCTATCGCCCCTAACCAACCGGAGGGAGGATGAATACGGGGGCAGTTGGGAGAACCGGCTCCGGTTTCCCCTGGCGGTGGTTAAAGCGGTGAAGGAAGCGGTGGGTCCCGATTACCCCGTCATCGTCCGGGTGGCCGGCAATGATTTTATGCCCGGCAGCAATACCGGTGCCGAGGCCAGGGCCTTTTGCCGGGAATTGGAGAAGGCCGGCGTGGCAGCCATCAATGTGACGGGAGGCTGGCATGAAACCCATGTTCCCCAACTGACCATGAATGTACCTCCCGGTGCCTTTGTTTACCTGGCTGCCAACATCAAAGAGGCCGTGTCCGTGCCGGTGATTGCCTGCAATCGTCTCCAGGACCCGGCGGTGGCGGAACAGGTTTTAG
>JAAZDD010000209.1 GCA_012512955.1 Clostridia bacterium | reverse complement strand
GAACTGGACATCCTCAATGAGGAGCAGACCATCCTGGAGAACTTGCTGGCACTGACCAGCGATGAACCCCTGGTGCGGACCTTGCTGGCCCGGCTCATGTTCCGGAGGGACCAGGTTTACAAGAAAGTGGCCGTTTTAAGCGGCGGGGAGCGGGTTAGGGCAGCCTTGGGCAAAATTATGGTCAGCGATTACAATTTGCTGGTATTGGATGAGCCTACCAATTACTTGGATACATTCTCCCTGGAAGCCATGGAGGAAGTGCTGGTAGCCTATCCGGGCAACCTGCTTTTTGTCTCCCATGACCGGCGGTTCATCAATAAAGTGGCCAACAACCTGCTGCTGATCCGGGACAAAAAGATTGTCCACTTCCCGGGCAATTTGGAACAATATGAACAGCACCTGGAGCGGAAACAACGGCCGTTAGGGGAGGAAGAGAAGCAGGTCCTGGAACTGCGCCTGAATGAAATAATCGCTAAGCTTTCCCTCCCCGGCAAAGACGATGATGTGGAAACGCTGGAAGAGGAATACCGGCAGCTTTTAAAGCGGTTGAAGGCTTAAGCTTCTCCCCGGAACAGCTGGAGGAAAAAGGTTGGAGAAAATTCTTCCCTGGGTGGAGTGATGCTTCACCATTCTACCGGCAAGGCATACACTATATTAGCAATATACTGATACCAGTTGGTAGAGGAGGGAAATACCAATGTCCAGTGACAACTATGCGGAACTGAGAGCCGGAGTTCTGCCTGTTGATGAGGCCACCGGAGTACCCATCTGCCCGCCGCCCCGGGAATTGCTGAGTATCCGTGTGCAAAAGGTTTATAACGAGTGCAAAAATACGGAAGTCAAAAGAATTACCATTCCCATTGATCCTCCCGTCAGGGCTGATGAAGTGGAATGTAGCAAGGCTTGGGCGGAAAACATATGCTGCGAGAAGGAAGACAGTATCGTTACGGTTACTTACGATTTGCATGTGAGTTTCAAACTGCTGAAAGATAAGCGGGTGGTAACCACTATCACGGAAGTAATACCCAACCAAACCAGATCCTTTGGTTTGGCCAGGGCCTGTGACAAAGGCCTGAGATGTGAAGTTGACGTTTATCCGGAAGCTCTTCTTTGCGAGATTACCTGCAGCAGCAGTGCCGGTTATGTCAGCGAAGTGACCTGCTGTGTGGGGGTGTTGTACTGGGTCCGGCTGGTTGCTCCGGTCCAAGTGCTGATCCCGTCCTTCGGCTATAGCCCGGAACCCCCCGAGTGCGAAGCTGTCGGCGGACTTTGCCCCGACTTTAAGCCCAAGTGGCCTCCTTATCCCCCCGATGGGCCCTATGATGACGGCTGCGGTTGTGGCTGCTGAAAAGTCAACACGGAACTAATGACGGTGCCTGCTTGGAAGGCACCTTATTATTTTTCCGCCCAGTAGTCTGATTTGTTGAAATATAAATTATATTTTGACAACGATCAAAGTCTATGCTAATCTGGAACCAAATCCCGAAGCCGTCGAAGGAGGGAAAATGATTGAGTAATCAGTCAGAATTCAAAGAATATCCCTGGTTTCGGCAATATGATCAAGGAGTGCCCCATCATATTCCCTATCCGGACCAGGATGTGTTTGCCCTGTTACAGGCAAAGGTCGCTGAGCGGCCTCAGGTTACGGCGCTGCTCTTTTTCGGCAAAGAAACCAGCTACCGGCAGTTGATGGACAAAATCAACAGCTGTATGGAGGCGATGCAGCGCCTGGGAATTAAAAAGGGAGACAAGGTGGCCTTACTGCTTCCCAACTGTCCCCAATATGTAATCAGCTACTATGCCATCATGGGACTGGGAGCGGTGGTGGTGCCGGTCAACCCTTTGAGCACCGAAACAGAGCTGGTCTATATTTTCCGGGATGGCAGCGTACGCATGGCCATTGCCCTGGATCTTTTGGCCGGCCGCCTGGAAAAGGTTAGGGATCAACTCCATGGGGAAGGCCGCAAAGACCTCCTGGAGTTTACCTTTTACACATCCATTAAGGAAGAACTGCCCTTCCCGTTAAATGTGCTGTATCCGTTGAAG
>JAAZDD010000208.1 GCA_012512955.1 Clostridia bacterium | reverse complement strand
TTCATAAACCCTTCATAATGCCGCATCAATAAGTGGGATTCCATCTGCTTCATGGTTTCCAAAGCAACACCGACGACAATCAGCCGGCTGGTGCCGCCAAATTGAATATTGAGTCCCGTCAGTGACATGATGAAGTTAGGCAGCAGTGCAATGGCTGCCAAAAACAACGCTCCTGCTAAAGTAATCCGGCTGAGCACCCTTTCAATATACTCAGCTGTAGGCCGTCCCGGTCGGATTCCGGGGATAAACCCGCCGTATTTCTTGATGTTATCGGCCACATCGGCGGGGTTAAAAGTGACTGCCGTATAGAAATAAGTGAAAAAGATGATCAGTAGCGCATAGAAGACCATATAAACAGGAGCATTAAAGTTAAAATGCCGCATTACAAATTGGGCCACACTGTTTTCCGGGAACCAGGTTGCAATGGTAGTGGGAAACATCAAAATGGACATGGCGAAAATAACGGGAATAACTCCTGCCTGGTTCACCTTTAAGGGGATATGGGTACTTTGACCCCCATAGACCCTCCGCCCCACTACTCTCATAGCATACTGAACCGGAATCCGCCGTTGCCCTTCCTGAATGGCCACTACGCCGGCAATGACGCCCACTGCTATGACGGCAAAAGCAATGACGCTGAAAATGCTGACCTCTCCCGCCCTGACTTCCTGAAAGATATTGTAGGTTCCCATGGGCAGACGAGAAACAATTCCGGCAAAAATAATCAGGGAAATACCGTTGCCGATTCCTTTTTCAGTGATCAATTCTCCTAACCACATCAAAAAGGCAGTTCCCGCCGTCAAAGTGATGACGATAACAGCATAAGTCAGGAAACCCGGGTTAATCAATGCAGGACGAAGGTAGAAAGTCATACCGATGGCCTGAATAGCACCTAAAATAACGGTACCGTACCTGGTATATTGGACAATTTTCTTTCTGCCTTCTTCACCTTCTTTGGCCAAACGCTCCAGCTGGGGAATGACCACCGTCAACAGCTGCATAATGATGGAAGCGTTAATGTAAGGCATAATCCCCATGGCAAAAACGGTGAAACTCTTGAAAGCGCCGCCGGAGATAATATCGAAAAAGCCAAAGATATTATGCTGCATCATCTCCGCCAAAATAGTGGGATTGACAAAAGGTACCGGTACGTGGGCTCCCAACCGGAAGATCAGGAACATCAGCAGGGTAAAACTGATCTTTCTCCTTAAATCAGGCAGTTTCAGGGCACTTGCCAAGGTCTCGAGCATCCTAAATCACCTCTGCTCTTCCGCCTGCGGCTTCAATTTTCTCCCGTGCCTGCCGGCTGAAGCTATGTGCCTTCACCGTCAAAGCTTTTTCCAGATTTCCGTTACCAAGAATTTTAATTCCGTCTTTAACTCCTTTAATCACGCCGCTTTCCACCAGTAAAGCAGGGGTGACCTCTGTTCCGCCTTCAAACCGGTTAAGGGCATCCACATTAACAGCCACAATTTCTTTTTTAAAGACATTGGTAAAACCTCTCTTAGGCAGTCGCCTGTAGAGGGGCATTTGACCACCTTCAAAACCTATACGCACACCGCCGCCGGAACGGGCTTTCTGTCCTTTATGTCCCCGCCCGGAGGTCTTGCCGGAGCCTGAACTCATACCCCGGCCTACCCGGCGTGCCTTTTTACGGGATCCTTCCGCTGGTTTCAACTCGTGGAGTTTCACTGACTACACCTCCTTAGGCCTCGACTTCTTCAACGGCCAGTAAATGCTCAAGTTGTTTTACCTTACCCCTGATATCGGGGGTATCGTTTTGAATAACGCTGGCATTGAGCTTATTTAGGCCCAGGGACTTGGCAGTACGGCGTTGAACTTCGGGTCTGCCAATTAGACTGCGTTTCAACGTGATTTTTAACTTCTTGGCCACTAATATCCCTCCTAGCCCAACAGTTCCTCGACTGATTTGCCCCGGAGTCTGGCCACCTCTTCAGCCCGCTTCAATTCCTGCAAACCTTGTAAAGTAGCATAAACCATATTATTGGCATTTGCAGAACCCAGGGACTTGGTGAGGATATCTTTCACACCGGCCAGTTCCAGTACGGCCCTGACAGGTCCACCGGCAATCACTCCGGTACCGGGAGCAGCTGGTTTTAACAGTACTCTTCCTGCTCCAAAACGACCGATAATCTGATGGGGAATGGTTGTTCCTACCATTGGCACCTTAATCATATTCTTCTTGGCATCTTCAACGCCTTTTCTGATGGCTTCCGGAACCTCTTGAGCTTTGCCCAAACCTGCTCCCACATGACCGTTTTTGTCGCCAACCACCACCAAGGCACTAAAGCTAAATCTCCGACCACCTTTAACTACTTTGGCCACCCGGTTGATACTGACAACCTTCTCGACCAATTCCAGCTCCTTTGGATCGATCTGCACTAATATTTCCCCTCCTTTTCCTAAAACTCAAGGCCCGCTTCCCTAGCTCCTTCTGCCAAGGAGGCAACTCTGCCGTGATATAGATAACCGCCGCGGTCAAATACCACCGATTTGATGCCTTTAGCTATTGCTTTTTCGCCAATTAGCTGACCAACCCGTTTGGCAGCTTCTTTGTTACATGTAGCCGACAACTCAGCCTTGAGCGGTGCTTCCAGCGTTGATGCCGCTACCAGGGTAACACCTTTCACATCATCGATGATCTGGGCGTAGATGTGCTTATTGCTCCGGTAAACACAGAGTCTTGGGCGCTCAGGAGTGCCACTGATTTTATTTCTAATCCGGTAGTGCTTTTTCTTACGGACCGCATTTTTATCTACCTGCTTAAACAATCCTATCACTCCCCTCTAACAGAGCCTAGCAAATTACTTATTTCTTAGCACCGGTTTTGCCGACCTTGCGGCGAACCGTTTCCGTTTCGTATTTGATTCCTTTGCCTTTGTACGGCTCGGGAGGTCTGACAGCTCTGACGTTGGCGGCAAAAGCTCCCACCCGTTCTTTGTCGATTCCCTTGACAATGATCTTGTTCGGCGTAGGAACTTCCACTTCAATGCCTTCCTCAGGCACCATTTCCACCGGCTGGGAATAGCCCACTGTCAGTACTAATTTATTACCTTGTTTGGCAGCCCGGTAACCTACCCCTGCCAAGTCTAATCCTTTGGAAAAACCCTTGGTCACACCCTCCACCATATTGCTGACCAGAGTTCTGGTCAAACCGTGCAAAGACCGGTGTTCCTTCTGATCAGAAGGACGGGTCACCACGATTTGATCTCCCTCAACGGCGATCTTCATTTCCGGATGCAGGTCCCTGGTCAGTTGACCTTTTGGCCCCTTGACCTGGATCCTGTTGCCCTCCAGGTTCACTTCAACCCCGGCGGGAATGGTGATGGGTGTTCTACCTATTCTGGACATGTATCACACCTCCTGTAGTGACTGGACGATTCACTTACCAGACATAACAGATAACTTCCCCGCCCATACCTTCCCGGCGAGCCTGTTTGTCAGTCATTAATCCTTTGGATGTGGAAATCACAGCGATTCCCAAACCGTTGAGCACTTTCGGGACCTCATCCTTTTTAGCGTAGACCCGCAGTCCCGGTTTGGAAATTCTTTTCAGCCCGGTGATCACTTTTTCCCGGTTGGGACCGTACTTCAGATAAATTCTGATGACCCCTTGCTTCCCGTCTTCGATCCGTTCAAAGTCTTTAATGAAACCTTCATCTTTTAAGATCTGGGCCATCCCCAGTTTCGCTTTGGAAGCGGGAATTTCCACTGTTTCCCGGTACACCATATTAGCATTACGATTTCTCGTCAGAAAATCCGCAATCGGATCGGTCATGGTCATAGACAAAACCTCCTTCCCCTTCGTTACCAGCTGCTCTTAGTTACCCCTGGAATCTCACCTTTGTATGCAAGTTCCCTGAAACATATCCTGCACATACCGAACTTTCTCATATAAGCATGGGGGCGACCGCAAAGCTTGCAGCGATTGTGCTCCCTTACTTTAAATTTGGCCGGACGTCTTTGCCTGGCGATCATGGATTTTTTCGCCAATGTTCGTTTCCCTCCTTTAATTCCAAAGAAACGGATTTATCTTTCTCTAAAGGGCATTCCCATCAGTTTCAACAGTTCATAGGCTTCTTCATCAGTTTTGGCGGTGGTGATAAAGGAAATATTCATACCCCTGACCTTGTCTACCTTATCATAATCGATCTCCGGGAAAATGATCTGTTCCCTTAATCCCAGGGTATAATTGCCCCGTCCGTCAAAGCCGTGGGGATTGACTCCCCTGAAGTCCCTGACCCTGGGCAAAACCGCACCTAACAGTTTGTTGGCAAAAGCATACATCCGTTCGCCCCGCAGGGTGACCTTGACGCCAATGGGGTTCCCTTCTCTCAGTTTAAAGGCGGCAATAGACTTTTTGGCCCTGGTGATCACCGGCTTTTGACCGGAAATCTTGGTCAGGTCATCTACTGCACCGTCCAAGGCTTTTGGGTTTTGGGTGGCTTCTCCCACACCCATATTGATCACAATCTTGGCTAATTTAGGAATCGCCATGACATTTTTGTAACCGAACTTTTCCTGCATGGCCGGTATTACTTCTTTTTGGTATTTTTCCTTAAGCGTGCCCATTTGGCTGACCCCCTTTCCACAACTAATCCAGCACTTCACCGCACCGCTTGCATACCCTGACCCGTTTCCCGTCAGCCAGGACTTTCTTGCCGACCCTGGTGGGATTACTGCATTTGGAACAATACAACATGACGTTGGAGCTATGAATAGGTGCTTCTTTTTCCACTATGCCTCCCTGGGGCATTGATCTGGTGGGACGGGTATGGCGCTTGACAATATTGGCTTTCTCAACAATCACCCGTTGCTCTTTGGGCAGGACACTCAGAACCTTCCCTTTATGCCCGGCATCTTTTCCGGTAATGATTAATACTGTATCACCTTTTTTAACATGAACATTCGAGGCCAAAATCTTCACCTCCATAAGTGAGTCTCATCTTAAACATTGGCCGCTATAATACTTCCGGTGCCAGGGAAATGATCTTCATATAGTCCTTGTCCCTGAGTTCCCTGGCCACAGGACCGAAAATCCTGGTGCCCCGAGGATTCCCCTGGTCATTGATAATGACGGCGGCATTTTCATCGAACTTAATATAAGCACCGTCGGGTCTTCTGATGGCACGATTAACCCTAACAATCACAGCTCTGACAACATCGCCTTTTTTGACAACGCCCCCTGGTGTTGCCTCTTTAACAGAAGCAATAATCACATCACCTACAGA
>JAAZDD010000024.1 GCA_012512955.1 Clostridia bacterium | reverse complement strand
GTGTTAATACTGATGTACAAGCCTTGAAATATTCTCATGCGGAAAACCGGCTCCAAATCGGTGCCAAATTGACCAGGGGGCTGGGGGCCGGAGCCAATCCGGATATCGGCAAGAAAGCAGCGGAAGAAAGTGCTGATGATATACTGAAGGCTTTACAAGGCGCCGATATGGTTTTTGTTACCGCAGGTATGGGTGGCGGCACCGGTACCGGTGCTACACCGGTGGTGGCCGAGCTGGCCCGGGAAGCAGGTGCCCTGACAGTAGGCGTGGTGACCCGTCCCTTTAGTTTTGAAGGGAAGAAGAGAGCGGATCAGGCTGAAAGAGGTATTGTGGAATTAAAGGAAAAAGTGGATACATTAATTGTGATCCCCAATGACCGGCTGCTGCAGGTTGCCGACAAGCAGACCTCAATTAAAGACGCCTTCCGGATTGCCGATGATGTGTTGAGACAAGGCGTTCAGGGTATTTCTGACTTAATCGCCATTCCAGGGTTGATTAACCTCGACTTTGCTGACGTCAAAACCATTATGGCCCAAACGGGTTCCGCTTTAATGGGTATCGGCCGGGCTACCTGGGAAAAGAGAGCCGCTGAAGCAGCGCGGATGGCTATTTCCAGTCCCCTGCTGGAAACCTCCATTGACGGTGCTAAGGGAGTCCTCTTGAACATTACCGGGGGTAGTAATCTGGGCTTGTTGGAGGTTAATGAAGCAGCGGAGATCATTTCTTCAGCGGCAGATCCTGATGCCAATATTATTTTCGGTGCCGTTATTGATGAAGAACTGAAAGATGAAATCCGGATCACCGTTATTGCTACCGGGTTTGATCAAAAGGCTAAGACATCGAAAATGGTACCGGAGTTGGATCTGAAACCATTTTCCAGCGAAGATATCGTCATACCGGCATTTATGCGACGCAAGTAACAATTACCAGGGTGAAGAACCCTGGTTTTTCTTTTTGTAACTCCCAAATCCTGACAACTTTTGCCGGGCTTGTATTGTATAATGGGGAAAACCACAGCCTCGCTAAAGCTGAGGTCCGGTGAAAGGTAGGAGAATCGTGGGAGACCGACCGGTGATTTACCTTGATCTGGTTTTCGCGGTAAACCTGGTGATGGATTGGCTGATTTTGTGGACAGTAGCCCTCTGTCTAAGGCTGTCCTTCTCCTTCCGGCGTTTAACGGCAGGAGCCCTCATCGGGGCCTTGTATGGTGTCGTCTTGCTGCTTCCTCCTCTAACCTGGTTGGCTACATTCGGGGCAAAATTGCTGCTGTCCCTCCTTATGACCTGGATGGCTTTTGCCTGGAAATCCTGGCAATTATACCTGCGTATTCTCGGGGTTTTTTACCTGATTTCTTTTCTGGCGGGGGGAGCAGTGGTGGGAGGAGCTTATTTACTGCAGGATGCCAAGGCTTTTGCTGGTTACAATGGGGTGCTGACGCTGGTGAACCTGCCGGTGGCCTGGCTCCTGGTAGGGGTTGGTAGCTTGCTCTTAATCAGTCTCGCCGGAGTCTCTTGGTACCGTAATCATTACTATAAAGTTCGCTATTCCGTTCCCCTGATTGTCTGTTTCGGCGAGAAGCGGATCGGAGTAAGGGCTTTAGTGGACACAGGAAATCATTTGCGGGACCCCTTCAATCAACGTCCGGTGATCGTGATGGAATATGAGGTGCTGAAACCTTTTTTGCCGGCGGAATTAAATTGTATGTTGCAGGCGACCAGAGGACACAAAGTACAGGGGCTGGAACAGTATACTCGTTTGCTGAAAGGAACCTCATGGGAAACCAGGGTCAGGATCCTTCCTTTTCATTCCCTGGGTAACAGGCAGGGCTTAATGCTGGGATTGGCCGCTGATGAAGTCTTTCTGGAAGTAAACGGGAAATCTGTTTACCACCGGAATGTGGTGATCGGCGTCTATCATGGCTTTTTGTCCCGGGAGCAACAGTATCAGGCTCTCTTGCATCCGGAGCTTTTACAGGCAGAAGCAGGAACAGGAAAGGGGGTGGCGTGATGAGATGGGCAACCTTGAAGCTGAAACTTTTGGCAATCCTTAAGAGATTGTCTTTGATCGAAGATATCTACTATGTAGGTTCCAGTGAAGCATTGCCGCCTCCCCTGTCCAGCGAAGAGGAAATATTCCTGATCGGACGGCTGGAACATGGGGATTTATCGGTTAAGGGGGAACTGATTGAACGAAATCTCCGTTTAGTTGTTTATATCGCCCGCAAATTTGAAAATACGGGCATTGGCATTGAGGATCTTGTCTCTATTGGAACAATAGGGTTGATCAAAGCGGTGAATACTTTTGATCCCAAAAAGCGCATTAAGTTGGCCACTTATGCCTCCCGGTGCATTGAAAACGAAATACTTATGTATCTTCGCCGCAATAACAAGACCAAAGCGGAGGTTTCCTTTGATGAGCCTTTGAACATAGATTGGGACGGCAATGAGTTACTTTTGTCTGATGTCCTGGGGACGGAAAATGATATCATTTATAAATCCATAGAGGAAGAAGTAGATCGAAAACTCCTGAGGCAAGCCCTGAAAAAATTGTCTGCCCGGGAGAAAAAAATTATGGAATTCCGCTTTGGCCTGGTGGACGGAGCCGAAAAAACCCAAAAGGAAGTGGCTGATATTTTAGGCATTTCCCAATCCTATATTTCCCGGTTGGAAAAGCGAATCATCAAACGCCTCCGGAAAGAAATAGTAAGAATGGAATAGTCAATTTTCAAAAAGACCACTGAGCTCGGTGGTCTTTTGGTTTTTGTATAAAAGAATCCCATGGTGGTAATAATTTAGAATGATTGAATACACTTTTGGGTTTGGAAGGCGGGCGATTAATGCTAGTCAATAAGGTGGAGATCTGCGGTGTTAACACGTCTAAATTACCTGTACTAGGCAACGAGAAGATGCGCAAGCTCTTTCAAGCCATGCAAGAGGGAGACTTAAGCGCCAGGGAACAGCTGGCCAGCGGTAACCTGCGTCTGGTACTCAGTGTTATTCAGCGGTTTACCAATCGGGGAGAGTATGTGGACGATCTCTTCCAAGTGGGCTGTATCGGGTTGATGAAAGCTATCGATAATTTTGATTTAAGTCAAAATGTCCGGTTCTCTACTTATGCAGTGCCCATGATTATCGGAGAGATCAGGCGTTACCTCAGGGACAACAATCCGATTAGGGTCAGCCGCTCTTTACGGGATGTAGCTTATAAAGCATTACAGGTGAGGGATTCCCTGGTCAACAAGTATTCCCGGGAACCTTCCATTGGAGAGATCGCCAAAGAGTTGGGTTTACCCGAGGAGGAAATTGTCTTTGCTAGATGCCATTCAGGAACCAGTTTCCTTATTTGAGCCAATTTACAACGATGGGGGCGATCCCATCTTTGTCGTGGACCAGCTCGGTGATGACAAAAATAACGATAGCAGTTGGCTGGAGGAAATTGCCGTAAGGGAAGCGCTGGCCAAACTCAGTGACCGGGAAAAGATGATTTTGACACTACGTTTTTTTGAAGGGAAAACCCAGATGGAAGTGGCGGAAGAAATCGGCATTTCCCAAGCGCAAGTGTCACGCTTGGAGAAGGCGGCGTTAAAGCACCTGCGC
>JAAZDD010000207.1 GCA_012512955.1 Clostridia bacterium | reverse complement strand
TTGCTCTTGCCCCGGTTTTGCGGGTTTCTCTCCCCGTCAGGGTCCCAGTCCACTCTCTTTAAAGGATAGAGAATACGGTTGGGAGAGGTAATTCTCTTTTTATAGCCTAAAGCAAAGGGGGGAATGAGGGAGCGGTCGGCAGCCTTGAATTCGCTGCCCCGGGCCTTAATGGTCCAAGGACGAAAACGTTTGAGGTCGTACTTTTTGTCATACTTGGCGGGACGGGAACGGACAATTTTGCCGTCAATGACATCTGTTTCGGCCAGGTTGGAACCGAAGCCAAAAGAACAAAGACCGGCGCCTTTATAGACGGTTTTTACCTTCTTACTTGCCACCGTAATTCCACCTCACTTTTCTTTTTTGTTTTCTTCAGCAGACAAGGGCTGTTTGCATTTTTTGCAGACTTTGTACTTTGGCGGATTCAATGTCTCGCAATTAGGGCATTTGATAGGCTTACTGACAGTGGGTGGTCTGAAACACATAGCATAGCCGCCTCCTAAATTTGCCGTTTATCTTCAATCGGCATGCCCAAAAACTCCAGGTTATCACCGCTCCTCAGAAAACTGCCGTTCTTCTCAGCAAATGGCATCACCTCCCGGCTGTTGTTGCAGTTTTCATGGGGATGGCTTATTGAGCATGGTCCGATTTTGACATTTTTTACACGCAAAAATCGTGCCAAACAAGAAAAGGCTGTTTGCCCTGCCTCCGCCCGGAACAATTATCGACAGGGGTTTCTTAAATAGAAAATACTTTCTATATTAGAGAAAAATTTTTAAAAAACCTATAGCTTAGGGATTGAAGGTTTCCTTTGTGGAGAGATGGTGACAGGGTTTAGTACGGGATGTTGTATAACTTGAGTTTCTTATATAAAGTGGATTTTCCTATTCCTAGAATACCAGCAGCTTTTCCAACATTGTTGTCCGCTTGTTTCATGGCATTTTTGATGGCAACTATCTCCAACTCTTTCAAGGGCATGGCAGTATCAGGCAGGGAGGAGGCAGAAGGGTTGACGGGGTTTGTAATTTCATCCGGCAGGTGATAAGGCTCAATAATCCCCTCCTTGGCCAAGCTGACTGCACATACCATGGCATTTTCCAATTGGCGCACATTTCCCGGCCAATGATATCCTTCAATGATCTTCTTGGTTTCGCCGGAGAGTATTGGCGGAAAGCAACCTATTTTAAGACAGGTGTTCTTGATGAAATAATTGGCAAGGCTATAAATATCTTCTTTGCGGCTTCTAAGCGGGGGAATCTGTAGTTTGACCACTGCCAATCGATAATATAAATCCTCTCTGAAAGTGCCTTTCTGAACCATCAAACTAAGATTACTGTTGGTGGCTGAAATAACCCGAAAATCAACGGGAATATATCTTTTGCCGCCGACTCTCATCACTCTTTTGTTTTCCAAGACACGCAACAACACAGGCTGCAGTTCCAGGGGCATGTCCCCAATTTCATCAAGAAAAAGGGTACCCCCGTTGGCTAACTCCACTAAGCCCGGGCGGCCTTTGCGTTCGGCGCCGGTGAAAGCGCCTCCTTCATAGCCAAACAGCTCACTTTCAATGAGGTTTCTGGGCATGGCAGAACAATTTATGGCAATAAACGGGCCGTCGGGGCGGGAAGCATTATGAATGGCATGGGCAAACAGCTCCTTACCCGTGCCGCTCTCTCCCTCAATCAGGATATTGGCCCCAACCAGGGCATAGCGCCTGGCCAATTCGATTGTTCTTTTGAGTATTGGGCTTTTGCCTAAGATATCTTCGAAGGAATACTTGGCGTTGGCCCCCCGCCACTCATTGACCAGCTTTTTGATATTCTCGATCTTGGACAGGTAAATGACGGCTCCGATTAAATCCGCCGCTTCACCGGCAGTAACAGGGTTAACCCGCATCACATATTGCTTGTCAACGCCATTGCTGGTGATGGTAATATCCTGGTTGTTGATGGGTTTACCGTCCCGGAGGGTTTTGGCGATTCTTCTTTCCTTCAAAAATCTAGTAAAATGCTGCCCCAGTGCAGCCTTTTGGTTTGCACCGATTATTTTGCAGCCTTCGTCATTGATCTGAACAATTACTCCCTGTTTGTCCAGCGTAATAATGCCTTCGTCGACTACTGACAAAATGGCTTCCAGGGTTCCCTTATTTAAATAAAGTTCCCGGTTGGTTTGTTGCAATTTCAGTTGGTTCTCAATAGCGGTGGACAGGGAAATGCTCCAGCCCAATGAATGAACTTGCATATTATATGTATCCCTGTCAGCGTCAACCACTAACTGGTAGATGGTAAGGGTCCCGGTTAGCTGCCCGGCACAGTCGAATATAGGAGTGGAGGAAACAATATTTTTTTCCAGTTCTACGGAATAGTTGTAGGGACCGATAAACTGGACGGGCTTTTCAAGATAAGCACACAGTGAATGAGCGGTGGTTCCGAACACCTGTTCACCTAAAATTGTCCCGAATTCCAGGTCCGGTTCAGCGATATTCCTGCTTTGGTTGTACAAAACAACCCCCTTCTCATCAGTCAGCAGCATACCTTATCCTGTGGCCGACAAGAGACTTAAGTACTTTTTCATGAGGGGGACAGCCGTGGCAATGAGAACTTGCTTGCGATTGAGCAAATTTTCACTTTCCTGGGCCGGCAATTGGCGTAAACATCTTTTATAAGGATCCACGCCGTAATTTTTGGACCTGATCCAGGATTCGGCAACTTCCACGGGAACATAAGGGGATTTCCGGGGGGCCTGTTTCCCCGCAAAAAACCGGTGCTTTACATCATTAACCTGGTGCCAGATCTTGAAGTCAAATTGCGCCTTTTCATTTAAGGCAATTTTCGGAGGCAAGAGTTTAATCGTTTCCCCATTGACATTGGATACCATAATCCATCTCCACCCCTTTTCTGGCCTTATTCCCTAATATTGATTATAACAAAAATCAAAAAACAAAGTATTATAAGTCTAAAAATAAATTAAATTCATTCTTTTAATTTACTTGCATTTCTATGATAGAGAAAAACTTTTTCCATTGGAAACTCTGTTGTTGATCTTTTGTATGGAAAATGCGGTCCACGGCCTTCTCTGCTATTGGCATGAAATTTGCATTCTAGAGTTAGGCAAATAAAGACAGTGTCGTAACCGGTTACGGCCTGGATTGGAACAATGGAAACCGGCGCCAAAGAAGGTCATCCGGGCGAAAGGAGGGAGATTTCATTGCACATTGCGGACACCGAGGGACCTGTGGGCCGGTTTGCCGTTGAGACAATTCCGGCTGAAACCAACGGCGGGCTGTCGTTTTCAAACAAATTAAGAAAAATGAGGTGAGATTCCAGTGGCAAACAAGAATGAGAAAACGGTCTTTAAAAGCACCGGTCTCTGCTCCTTTGGTTGGGGTGCTAACCTGGCAGAGATTGATGTGAAAGACGGCAAGGTATTACGGACGCGTCCTTTCCGGTATGATCAAAAATATGACCTCCAACGTTTCCGTCCTTGGACCATTAAAGCCCGGGGCAGTGAATTCAGCGCTTGCGACCGCTCTCTCATCCCTCCCTTTGCCTTGGGCTACAAAAAAAGAATTAACTCTCCCAACCGTATTCTCTATCCTTTAAAGAGAGTGGACTGGGACCCTGACGGGGAGAGAAACCCGCAAAACCGGGGCAAGAGCAAGTATGTACGGATCAGCTGGGATGAGGCAGCGGACATCATTGCCAAAGAAATCAGGAGAATCGAGAAAGAATACGGGTTGGAATCAGTTTTGCTCCAGGCCGACGGCCACGGCGAAACCAAAGTGGTCCATGCCGCCCATGGTTGTACCACCAAACTGTTTAACATTCTCGGCGGTTTCACCTTGCAGGCCAGGCAGCCTGACAGCTGGGAAGGCTGGTACTGGGGCGCCAAGCACGTCTGGGGTCAGGACCCTGTCGGTCAAGGAGATATGGGCAACCTGTTGTTGGATATTGCGGAAAACACGGAGATGCTCCTGCACTGGGGTTGTGACATGGAAACCACACCCTGGGGTTGGGGCGGCCTGATGCCCAGCCGGTACTGCTTCTGGTTAACGGAAATCGGCGTAAAACAGGTCTACATTTGTCCTGATGTGAACTACGGGGCGGCGGTCCACGCCGACAAGTGGATTCCCGTTTATCCCAATACCGATGCGGCTCTCCAACTGGCTATCATCTATACCTGGCTCACCGAAGACACCTGGGATAAAGAGTACATGGAAACCCACTCCGTCGGTTTTGAGTATCTCAAGAAATATGTGCTGGGTGAAGATGAAGACAAGACACCCAAGACACCCAAATGGGCAGAACCCATCTGCGGGGTACCGGCCCGGACCATTAAAGCTTTGGCACGCCAGTGGGCCAAGCTGAGAACCTCCATCGGACACTGCAACGGCGGTTCCTACATTCGTTCCACTTATGCCCATGAACCCGGCCGGTTGGAAGTCTGCCTGATGGCCATGCAGGGCTTGGGCAAGCCGGGTCGCAACGTTATTAAATTCATTGAATGGAACTTCTTTGGTCTGGATTCCCAGACTCCCTGTCCCCGTTCCGAGATCAGGCCTACCCTGGATGCTGCCTACCGGGGTTGGAACGGTGAACAACCGGCATCCTTTATTCCGAAAACCTTGATTCCGAAAGCCATCCTGGGCGATTACAGTGAGGAAAAGCCGTTAAAGTGGTACAGTTTTCCTGCCTTTGGTTGGCCCCGGGAAGACCAGTTCATGGAATACCAGTATCCCATTCCCGGCGCCAAGGAAATCCATATGATTTGGACAGATTCTCCCTGCTGGACCACCTGCTGGAACGGCGGCAACGCCATGATCGAAGCCTTCCGCAGCGAGAAAATTGAAACTATTGTGGCCCAGCATATCTGGATGGAAAACGACTGCCTCTTTGCCGACATCATCCTCCCTATCAGTACCAAGTACGAACAAAGAGACATCGGCACTGATATTGTTAACGGCAGCTACTGCACTTTGTACCTGGAAGAACAAGCCATTGAACCCCTTGGCGAAGCCAAGAGTGACTGGGAAGCGGTCGGCGAAGTGGCCAGGAAATTAGGGGTCTATGATGAATATGTGGAAGGGAAAAACGAAGAAGAATGGATCCGTGTCGGTTTTGAAAATTCCGGCATGCAGGAGTTAATCAGTTATGAAGGGTTCAAGGAAAAGGGCTACATCCTCTCCCCGACGGCGTAAAACTGTGAAGAAGACACTCGTGGTTTTGAAAACTTCTACAAGGATCCGGAAAAATATCCCCTGAAGACCCCCACCGGTAAGCTGGAAATCTATTCGGAGGAATTGGCCAAGCACTTCCCCGATGACAAGGAACGGGGACCTTACCCGAAATTCATCCCTTATGGGGAAAGTCACCAGGAAAGTCTCCTCCATCCTCGCAGCGAAAAATACCCGTACCTCATTGTCTCCAACCACCCCAGGTGGCGGGTCCATGCCAACATGGATGACGTCTCCTGGTTCCGGGAAATTGAGACCTGTAAAGTGGTAGGTCCTGACGGCTACCAGTACGAACCGGTCTGGATCAACCCCAAAGATGCCGCTAAACTCCAGGTCAAAAACGGCGACGTGGTCAAAATCTACAACGACCGGGGTTGGACCTTAGGCGGCGTCTATGTTACCGAACGGATTATGCCGGGTGTAGTGTACCAGGATCACGGGGCACGTCTTGATCTCATTGAAGTGGGTGTCAGTGACCGGTCCGGCTCCAATAACTTGATCTGCCCCACCAACACCACTTCCAAGAATGCTGCAGGCGAAGTAACCAGCGGCTTCCTGGTCGGGGTGGAAAAAGTCGACGTCTTCGAACTGGCCAAGCAGTATCCGGAAGCCTTCCGTCGCAAATACCACAAAGGGATCGGCCCCGTTATCGAAAACTACGTCATAGAGGAGGAGAAATAATGAAGGTATTTGTGATTGATGTTGCAAAATGCAACGGCTGCTACGGCTGCCAGATTGCCTGCAAGGACGAACACGTGGATAACGAGTGGATGCCCTATGCCAAGCCGCAGCCTGATACCGGCCATTTTTGGCTGAAGCTCAAGGAAAAGACCCACGGGCAGGTACCTAAAGTCAG
Organism: Clostridia bacterium; assembly: GCA_012512955.1. Taxonomy (GTDB): domain Bacteria; phylum Bacillota; class DULZ01; order DULZ01; family DULZ01; genus JAAZDD01. Next base: position 634 of record JAAZDD010000207.1, on the reverse strand, counting down.
GCTGGAATACACCCCCTATCTTTGCATGCATTGCGATGATGCACCTTGCATCAAAAAGAGCGATGCCTTCTACAAGCGGCCTGACGGGCTGGTGATCCTGGATCCGGTCAAGGCACAAGGGAAAAAGGAACTCATTGAGGCCTGCCCCTACGGTACTGTCTACTGGAATGAAGAATTGCAACTGGCCCAGAAATGTACCGGCTGTGCTCACCTGGTAGACGAAGGGAAACCGCCTCGCTGTGTGGAGTTCTGCGCCACTGACGCTTTGCGGTTTGGTGAGGAAGAGGATTTTGCCGAGGAAATTGCCAAGGCTGAATTCATCCAGCCGCCGGTAGAAGGTCGTCCCCGGGTCTATTACCTCAACCTGCCCAAGTTGTTTATCGCCGGTGAGGTTTGGGATCCGGAGGAAGATGAGATCATTGAGGGAGCTAAACTGACCTTGACTTCCTCCACCGGTATGACCTGGGAGGGGACCACTGACGGTTTCGGTGATTTCTGGTTCCGGAGGCTCTGTCCCGACACTTACTGCCTGAAAATAGAGGCGGAAGGGTATCAACCGGTGATTAAGGCAGGGATTAAACTGGAAGAAAGCCTTAACATCGGCGATATTCCCATGCACAAGTAAAAAAGGGAG
>JAAZDD010000206.1 GCA_012512955.1 Clostridia bacterium | reverse complement strand
GGGTACCCCTGCCTTCACCATCCGGTCAATCTGGTTCTCCATCACCCGGTACAAGTTGACCATGGGGCTTCCCCCTTTTGGATGGTGGGTGATCACCGCATCGTAACCAAGTTCTTTAGCAATGAGAAGTTCTGCCGCCTCCATATCTACACCGAACATGGCTTTTCTAATCGGTTTGCCGCTGTCATACAGTATTCCGGAATCCTCAGGCACCTGGTCAAGGCCTGCAGTAGCCAAGGCGATTGCCATGATTCTTTCAGCCGTTAGCATCATTCATCTCTCCAATCCTTCCTGTCTCCTTCAACAATTTCTGCTTGAACTTCAAGATTCCTTTTTTATTCTCCCGGCGGCTTTGACAAAAGCAACAAAGAGCCTCTCCTGTTCTTCATGATCCTGCCACAGCAGTTCCGGATGCCATTGGACTCCCAGGACAAAACCGTTCTCCCTTTCAATGCCTTCAATGACACCGTCGGAGGCCACCGCTACTGCTTTCAAGCCCGCCCCCAGGTCTTTCACCGCCTGGTGGTGAAAGCTGTTCACCCGAAGTGTGGACTGTTTCAGCAGGCCCCGGAGCAATGAGGAATTCTCCACCGTTACCCGGTGACTGACCCGGTTTTTCGGTGCCTTTTGCCGGTGTTCCAGGCTGTCCGGCAATTGCCGTAACAAATCCTGGTAAATGGTGCCTCCGTAGGCCACATTGAGCACCTGCATTCCCCGGCAGATACCAAAAACAGGTTTGTGACTCACCGCAAACCGCCTGCACAATTCAAGCTCAAAAAAATCCCGTTCCGGATCAACAGGCCCAAGTCCCCTTAAGGGTTCTTCCCCAAATAAGGCGGGATCCAAATCATCCCCGCCGGTTAACAGCAATCCATCTAACAGTTGTTCGTAATCCCCAAACAATCTTTGGTCCCCGGTCACCGGCAGCAACACCGGTATTCCCCCTGCCTTTTGGATGGCCTCACCATAATAGCGGGTTATAAATAACCGTTCCTGCTCCTGACCACAGGTAATACCAATTAAAGGTTTCAAGACTCCCCCTCCCCAGCGAATTTTTGCTACCTGCTCACACATTTAAAACTATGCTTGTGGGGACAGGGTTAAACCAACTCAGCAGGACAAAAAATAAAAATGCCTTTCCGCAATTAAGGTTAGGCATTTCTAAATATCCGCTATGCCGAGACTGATACTCAAGGCTTCATCAACTTTTTCCATGATTTCTTCCTCAAGAACAGCTACTTTATGTTTTAAACGACTTTTGTCGATGGTCCTAATCTGTTCCAAAAGGATCACCGAATCTCTCTCCAGACCACTTTGTCCTGCACTCACTTCCACATGGGTAGGCAACTTAGCCTTAAAAATCTGGGAAGTAATTGCAGCCACAATGGTGGTGGGGCTGTACTGGTTACCGATATCGTTCTGGATAATCAGCACGGGACGGGTCCCCCCTTGCTCGGAACCCACTACAGGATTAAGCTGTGCGAAATAAATATCTCCACGCTTGATTTGCATGTTTATTTGCACTCCGCCAATCTCTCTTCAAAGTAATCTTGAACCTCATTCTCTATTTCATAGTGTTCCGCAGCAAGCTTCAAATTAATCTGTGCCATTTCCTGGTATCCTTTTTTCATTTGATCACGCATCCGACGTCGCTTTTTCTCTGCAATATAGAGTTTCATAGCCTCCCGGATAAATTCGCTGCGATTACGTTTTTCCAACGATACCAAACCGTCTACTTCTTCTAAAAGCTGTTCTGGAATACTGATCATAATCCTCTTGATACCGGACAAAGGAAGGCACCTCCTACCACTATTCCTATCATTATACAGTATTGCTAAAAAATCTGCTATCAATACAACCCGATAGCAGATCTCGGGATCCTCCTCTATTATATCCCCTGTGTTTTCCGGATGCAAGTTCACCAAGAAGGTAAACAAGCTCCTTTCCCCGGCTTATGAGCTGGTATTTTCAGGGAGATACTTCCGCAGGACCCGGTCACTGATACCACAGACAATTTCATAATTAATGGTTCCCACCCATCCGGCCATTTCCTCGGCAGTAATTTCCTCCTGTTCCTGCCTGCCGATGAGGGTAACTAAATCACCGACGGCTACCGGTCCCACATCAGTCACGTCCACCATGGTTTGATCCATGCACACCCGTCCGATCACCGGTGCTCTTTGGCCATGGATCAAAACCTGTCCCCGGTTGGACAGCAGTCTCCGAAACCCGTCAGCATATCCCAAGGGCAATGTGGCGACTCTGGTGGTTCTTCCCGTTACATAAGTGCCACTATAGCTGATGGGGGTACCCGGAGGTACTTCCTTCACGTGGACAACTCTGGTTTTCCAACTCAGGGCAGGACGCAGCTCAACCCGTTCCCGCCTCATTTCCTCGGAAGGATATAGCCCGTACAGCATAATACCGGGACGGACCAAATCATAATGGGCCTCAGGCAACTCCATGACGGCAGCACTGTTGGCGGCATGGATCAAGGGCAACTTCCGGCCCTCCCTTTTCAGCTTTGCCAGAAATTCATCAAAACGAGCCAGTTGGCGACGGGCAGAACTCTTGTCGGCACTGTCAGCCTGAGCCAAATGGGTATAGATTCCTTCCACTTGCAAACCGGGTAATTCCAGCAAACGAACAATATCCGCAAGACCCTTTTCATCAGGCAGGAAACCAATTCTGCCCATACCCGTATCAATTTTCAGATGGACCGGGGCTTTTAAGCCCAGGTCCTTTGCCCTCCGGGCGATTTCCACTCCCTGGGCCAAGGAAAAAACCGTCTGGGCCAGCTTGTTCTTAATGGAAACTGCCACATCTTCCGATGGGGTAAAACCGAGGATAAGAATGGGAACCGCGATGCCGGCCTTTCTCAGTACCAAGGCCTCTTTTTGAGTGGCAACTCCCAATTGGGTAGCCCCGGCCTCCAGTACCTCTTTGGCCACTTCCTGCGCTCCATGACCATACCCGTTAGCTTTAATAATGGCCATAATTTCCGTCCCCTGTTTCACCAGGCCTTTTACCTGACGGCAATTATACCGAATGGCCTCCAAATCGATTTCCGCCCAAACCGGACGCATAATCGCTACCTTCTTTCCCTCTAAACTATTCTCCTTAACCTTTCATTTACCTGGGGTAAAGGAAGACAATTGCCTGTTTCCAGTTCCAGTAGAGCCCGCGGTAATTCCTCCACCAAATCACCGGCGGTCATGCCCAACCGGCCACGTCGCTGCCCGGCCAAATCTCCGGCCAGGCCATGAACGTAGACTCCCACCAGGGCCGCATCAAAGGCATCCAATCCTTGGGCGACCAAGGAGGCGATAATCCCCGCCAAAACATCACCGCTGCCTCCGGTAGCCATTCCCGGATTACCGGTGGGGTTAATGTAGAGGGTGCCATCCGGATGTGCCACCAGGGTTTTTGCCCCTTTCAGGACCACCACCACTTTCCATTCGGCGGCTGCCTGCCGGGCCGTTTCTACCCGGTTTTGCTGTACTTCCCTGGCGGAAATACCCAGCAGCCGCCCCATTTCTCCGGGATGCGGCGTAATGATCACCGGCGCCTTAATACCGGCAAAGACTTTGGCCGGGTCATCGGCGCTGATCATATTCAAAGCATCGGCATCCAAGATCAGGGGCTTATTTACTTTGGGTAGAAGATTCGCCAGCAACGCGGAGGTACTGACATGCCGGGACATACCGGGCCCCAGTAAGAGTACATTGCCGGCAGCCAGCAAACCAAGAATGGCGTCTAAAGCCTCCTGTCCAACGGTAACTGCCTCCGTTTCCGGCAGGGGCTTCGTCATTATTTCCACCGTCTTCATTTCCATGATACTATGCAGCGATTTGGGCACAGCGGCAGTCACCAGACCGGCCCCGCTTCGAAGAGCCCCGGAAGCGGCCAAATGAATGGCACCGGTCATCCCTTCGGAACCGCCGACGGCGATGACATGGCCAAAGGTGCCCTTGTGGGCTGCCCTGGGCCGCTGGGGCAGTTTAGCAGCCACTTCCGCAGCAGTGATTAAGTTAGTTTTAAGTCCTGCTTTTTTGATTGCTTGTGGAGCAAGGGAGATCTCCCCCAGCCAGAGCTCCCCCACATACTTGCTCCCCGGTTCCAGCAACAGGCCCAATTTGGGCAGTCCCAAAGTAACGGTGGCCGAGGCCTGGATACAAGGCCCGGCTACTTTTCCTGTACTGGCATCTAACCCGGAAGGGAGGTCCACCGCAATGACGGGAACTCCGCTGTCATTGATGATCTTGATCAATTCAGCCCCGATCCCGGTCACGCTGCCTTTAAAGCCTGTTCCGTAAATCGCGTCGACGATAAAATCGGCGCACATTAAGGCGATATCCACCCGCTGCAAATCCTTTTCAGCAGCCAGGTAATGAATTTTTGCTCCCCATTGCTGCAGGATCTGGAAGTTCTTCAGGGCATCACCCTTCAACTCCTCCGGATTGCATAACAAAAATACATTAACACTGGCTTCCGCATTGAGCAACAGCCGGGCTATGGCCAACCCGTCCCCGCCGTTATTACCTTTGCCGGCAAAGATTAGGGCCCTTTTCTTAGCCAGGGGACCGTATAACCGGCCCAGCAATTCCACCACCCGCAAAGCGGCATGCTCCATCAAAACCATACCCGGCAAGCCAATCTCATTAATCGTCTCCCGATCCAGCATTGCCATCTCCTGATTATTGACGATCAGCATTTTCCCCCTCCTTCGGCGATCACAAATGCCATGGCCACGGCACGGTTATGAGTAAGACTTAGGTGCCAACGATTGATTCCCCGCTTTTTAGCCAGAGCCAGAGCCTGGCCGTGAAGACGAAGATAAGGAGAACCGCTTTCTTCATTGATGATCTCAACGGCATGAAAGGGAAAGGCCCCAATCCCTACCCCCAAAGCTTTCATAACCGCTTCTTTGGCCGCAAAACGGGCCGCCAGGGAG
>JAAZDD010000205.1 GCA_012512955.1 Clostridia bacterium | reverse complement strand
GTGGTAGATGACGACGATGTATTTATCGGCATCGTACGGCGCAGGGAAATCATTGAATATTGTGCCAAGCAGCTGTCCCTGCGGGGTGAGGGTTGATACAGGGCGCAATTAAAGGAGTGAAAAAAATGTATATCAGTACGAGAGATAACTGGCCTGAAATTTCTGCTGCTCTGGCTATTAAATTAGGGATGGTTCCCCAGGGAGGGTTGTTTGTACCTACCTACATACCGTCCTTTCCCCTGGAAAGGCTTAAAGATTTGTTGGCTGCTTCCTACCAGGAACTGGCCCAGGCCATTTTGGAACCGTACCTGGATGATTATGCTGCCGAAGAAATCCGGGAACTGGTGGGACGAGCCTATAATAACAATAGTTTTGGTTCAGATGCGATTACACCCCTGGTGTCTTTGGCTGAGGACCTTCATATTCTGGAATTATGGCATGGGCCAACAGCAGCCTTTAAAGATATCGCCTTGCAGTTGATGCCTCATCTTTTGTCCCGGGCTGTCCAAAAAGTGGGTTCCGGCAAGGATACGGTAATTCTGGTGGCTACCTCCGGGGATACGGGGAAAGCGGCCTTGGAGGGCTTCAAAGATGTGCCTGGTACCCGCATCATCGTGTTCTACCCCCATCAAGGGGTCAGTAAAATCCAGGAGTTGCAAATGACTACTACGACCGGTAATAATACCCATGTAGTAGGAGTTAAAGGTAATTTTGACGACTGCCAAACGGCAGTGAAAAGCATTTTCGGGGACAGGGAATTTGCCCGGCTGTTGGCGGAGCGCGGTTATGAGCTTTCCTCTGCCAACTCCATTAACTGGGGAAGACTGTTGCCCCAACTGGTCTACTATTTTTCCGCCTATGTGCAGTTGGTCCGGCAGGGACGGCTGACTTTTGGGGACAAAATTAATTTTGTGGTGCCCACCGGCAACTTCGGGAATATCCTGGCCGGCTGGTATGCGTCCCGGATGGGGCTTCCCGTCAACAAATTGATCTGCGCTTCCAATGAAAACAAAGTGTTGACGGACTTTTTTGCCACCGGTGTTTACGATCGCCGGCGTCCTTTCAAGCAAACCATCAGTCCATCCATGGACATTTTGATTTCCAGCAACTTGGAAAGATTTTTGTATGAAATGAACGGCCGGGACGGCAAGGTGGTTAACGGGTGGTTGACCGGTTTACAGGAAGAAGGCATTTTTTCCGTGGACCTGCAGACCAAGGAAGCAATGGATGAGGTGATGTGGGGCGGGTTTGCCACGGAAGAAGAGACCCTGGCTACCATTGAACATACTTTCAAAGAAAAGGGCTACACCCTGGATCCCCACACGGCGGTAGGTGTGAAAGTATACCATGATTACCGGAAGAACACCGGTGACACCTCCCCGACGGTGGTAGTGGCTACCGCCAGTCCCTTTAAATTTAATGCCAGCGTGCTCAAGGCCATTGCTGGGGATGAGGCCGTCAAGGGTTTGGATGAGTTTGCCATGCTGGGGGAACTGGCCCGGTTAACCGGACTGCCCATTCATCCCGGGCTCATGGGTTTGGACCAAAAGGAAGTGCGTCATCACCGGCTGGGGACCAAAGACCAGGTCCCGGCCCAGGTTTTGGATATTTTAGGTGTCGAGTAGGAGGTACATCTTTTGATTTCAATAAAGAATGACAGTCTTGATCCTCGCTTTAATTTAGCTTTGGAAGAGTATGTAGTCAAAGAAATGGATCCCAGCAAGGACTATTTGATTTTATGGCAGAATGCTCCCTCGGTCATTATCGGCAGGAATCAGAATACCTTGGAAGAAATCAACCGGGAGTATGTGGAAAAACATGGGATTAATGTGGTCCGTCGTTTATCCGGTGGCGGTGCCGTCTATCATGATCAGGGCAACCTGAATTATACCTTTGTTACGACCAGCACTGATGAGATCAGGAATAATTTTCGCCGGTTCACGGAGCCGGTCATCAAAGCCTTGGCCCGGCTGGGGGTCAAAGCGGAACATACCGGCAGGAATGACATTACTATTGACGGGAAAAAGTTTTCCGGTAATGCCCAGTACTATTACCAGGACCGGGTACTCCATCACGGCACCATCCTGTTTGACTCCGACTTAGAGCGGGTTCAGGAGGTGCTGACGGTCAGGGCTGATAAAATTGCTTCCAAGGGCATAAAGTCGGTCAGGAGCAGGGTGACCAATGTGGTTGATTACCTGCCGGAGCGGATCAGTGTTAAGGAATTCCAAGAGCTCCTGGAAAAGCTCCTGCTGGAGGAACGGGATGAGGAAAATTCCGTGTACCGGTTGAGGGAAAAGGATCTGGAACGGGTCCATCAACTGAGGGAAGCCCGTTATGCTACTTGGGAATGGAATTACGGCAAGTCTCCCAAGTTTAATTTGAAAAAGGGAGAACGCTTTGCCGGGGGCTATGTGGAAGTGCTCCTGGACATCGATAAGGGCCTGGTGGTCAATTGCAAAATTCATGGTGACTTCTTCGGAAAACGGGAAGTGGCGGAGTTGGAGGAGGGCTTAACCGGCCTCCGGCATGAGCCTGAGACCATCAGGGAATATTTGGCCCGGTTGCCCTTTGAAGAATATATGGCAGGTATTACCCGGGAAGAATTTTTCAGTTGTCTGTTTTAAAAGATTATTTCTAGCATAACCGGTGGCATTATCTAATAAAAATTACCAAGAAAATTATTATTCTGGGGGGAAGATGATGCCGCTGGTTTTTCAAAAGTTTCGGTTCCGGGTTATTCCGCTGGTGGTGGGAGGAGTCCTGGTGGTGATGGGTTATTTCATAGTCCCTTATGATTTGACTTCCTCAGCTGACTATGTACCCACTTTGGCGGTCACAGCGGAGCAAATGGTGCAAATGGAGGGCATGTTGGGGAAAGTGCTGCTCGGTTCTGTCCTTATGATTTTAGGGGCTATTTTGGCACTGGCTTATTCCTATTTTGAAGTTTATCACTCCGTTAAGGCCTGGGGTAAGCCCCATAGGATCCGTCATGTGGTCGGTAGCGCTTTTGCCCTCTTGGTCGCTATCGCCGCTTTCGAGGTAGGAGGCCCCAGTCTCATCTGGCTGGCCGTTGGTGCAGTGGTAGTGCTGCTGATTTTCGGTTCTTATCATTTATTAGTAAGCAAAGGATTTAATTAACAAAAAAAGTAAAAGGCACCTTGCGGTGCCTTTTATTATGCCTGGCGTTCTCTTAGGCTCAGTACAAAAGACCGGTTGACGACGGTGTGAATGACCAGGGTGTAGATGACAATAAGTATCAACCTGGCCAAGATTCTAGCCGGCAGCAGTGCTACGAAGGGTACACCCATTGCCAGTGACAGCCAGAAAGTGTTCAGGCAAATGGATACAATCACTTCCGAGATGGCAATGGCACCCAGGATCCGCCAGAAGGTCAGTTCCTTGCTAACATTTCTCAGCAACAAACCCGGAATCAAGCCTGTCAAACCGGCACTTAAAGTCAGTCCCGGAATATAAGCTCCGCCAAAAGTGTTGATCATATAACCCAGCAAATCGGCGGCGATGCCGGCCATGAAACCGGCCAGAGGACCGAATATAATACCGGCAATAATGATGGGAATCTCCCCGAAACTAAGCCGCAGTGTCATGGCTCCGGCCACCGGCACCATTACAGCCATGGTCCTGGTGAGGATGATGCTGACCGCCACTAACATAGCCAAGACCGGGATGACCCGTATATTCAGCTTCATAAACAAACACCTCCTTTCCCTTTGGTAGGCAGTCATGCCACACCAAAGAGAAAAGAGGCAATCCCTCTCTAACCTTTAATGTGACAGCGGACGCGATACTACATCGCAGGGAAAAATCCCTTTCGTCCGGGAGCAACTACCCATCTCCCGGCACTTTACGCGTAGTACCTACTCTGCCTTCACTCAATATTTTTTTACGACATTTATATTCTAACCTGTCCGAAAGAAAAAGACAAGTAATTTATTATCTGAATTAACAGAATTGATAGATAAATGATATTAAACCATATTTGTTTTTACCTATTTCAAAAAATGCTATAATGGTACATAGTTATGGTTGGAAGCTGGAGGGAGGCCCATGAGCAGCGCTGATAATGTGCTCCGGCAAGCACGTCTGGCATTAAACAGGCTGACAATCTTTAAAGATATTACTTTGGATAACGAGGGATTTACCCTGTTTGACCGGTTCCTGGGAGTACTCCGGGAAGCGGAAGACAATTGGGAAGAAGCCTTTAAGGTCTACCACCGGCTGGTGGGAAAACTGCTGGCTCATTCCCTGGAAACGCCTTTTCCGTCTTTAGGCAGTGTATGGCAGGATTTTATTCTGGACCGTATTCTTTTAATGGACAACTCCTTTACCCGGCGGGTGGAGCAGGGAGGAGTGATCCCTGGGCCCGTTCTCAAGGCTGCCGAAGCGGATTTATTGGCGCTCCAGTGTTTGTATAACCTGGAGCGGTCCGATTTGGAACAAGTAATCGGGACCGGAACGGGAGTTTCATTAGATCAATGGAACCTATTGCCCTGGGAAAAGCCGGTTTCTACTCCGGTGGAAGCATCAAGTTATGCGCTCCAGCTTAAGCAGACCTTTCAATCCGGCTTGAACTGGGACAAGCTGTTGGAACCTCTCATGTTCTATTACCGCAAGGTTGGAACCGGCAGTTTCAGTTATTGTCATGCTTTCCGATTCCGGGATACGGATGAAGGTCCCTTGCTGAAAGCGATTACCCATCCGGATCCCATACGACTGTCCCACTTGATTGGCTATGAAACCCAAAGACAGCAAGTGATCCGCAATACGGAGCAGTTTATCAAAGGCTATCCGGCCAATAACCTGCTTCTCTACGGGGACCGGGGTACCGGCAAGTCATCAACGGTCAAAGCCCTGATTCATGAGTACGGGAACCGGGGACTGCGGATGGTGGAAATGTCCAAGCAGGACTTAAATAAACTGCCGGTGCTTTTGGACTTGATCCGTTATCGTCCCCACCGGTTCATCATTTTTATCGATGATTTGTCTTTTGAGGAAGGCGAAGTGGATTACAAGCACCTAAAGGCGGTGTTGGAGGGGAGCTTGGAGGCCAGGCCGGACAATGTGTTGATCTATGCCACTTCCAACCGGCGTCACCTGGTTAAAGAACGGTTCAGCGACCGGGAGTTTAACGGTGACGGGGAAGTGCGGAGCCAGGATACCCTTCAGGAAAAACTGTCCCTGGCGGATCGGTTTGGGATGACCATTACTTTTACTTCGCCGGACCAGGAGCAATACCTGGACATTGTGCAAGGACTGGCCCGGCAGGCGGGCTTGGATGTTAATCCAGGTGACTTGAGACAACAGGCCTTACGGTGGGCTCTATGGCATAACGGTCCATCCGGCAGAACCGCCCGCCAATTCATTGATGATCTCATTGGCCGGCTGGCTATGGAAGCAGGTGGTAACCATTAAGAAAGCGCTATTAATCTTTGACTTGGATGATACTTTAGTCCACTCCCGGATCGACTTTCAGACCCTGGGGCAGTGGGTCAGGGAACAGGTTAAGTCCCGGAAGCTGACGGAACTCAGTGATGAAGAACTTAGCACCATGTCCGTTTCCCAAATGCTGCACCTGGTGGAAGCATTCGATCGCCGCCGGGGTACCGGTCATGCTCCGGAATTGTGGCGAAAAGTGGAGGAAGCGGAAATGGCGGGAGCCATGCGGGCAACGGTAGAGGAGGGTGCCCAGGCAGTCTTGCAACAACTGCAAGAGGAGGGTTACCTGCTCACCATCTTAACCAATAATTCCCGGCGGGTGGCGGAAACGGTACTGACCCGGTTTTCTTTGCTGCCTTATATTGATCTGGTCCTGACCAGGGATGAGGTGAAAGTTTTGAAACCGGATCCAACCGGTCTGTTAATGCTAAAAGAAAAGTACAAGGACCGGGCGGCAAGGATGTTTTATATCGGTGATATCTGGATTGACGGTGCCGCTGCCAACCAGGCAGGGATTCCTTTCATCGGTTTCAATTGCTCGGATCCCAGGAATATCCGTATGGTGGATAATGTTTCCAATCTGGCGGAATTGGCTAGACTAGTAGAAGAGATCTGTTCAGCGGGGAAAGGTGGTTTATCATGATCCGAAAATCTGTAAATAAAGTAATCGTCATTACTTTAATTATAGCCTTGTTCACAGGGGTAACCGGCGCCTGGGCGGCAGGACCCCCTGCTCCTGAGGTTACTTCTCCCATTGCCCTTTTGATGGATGTGGCCACAGGAGACGTGATCTATGCTAAAGGGGAAAATGAAAAATGGGCACCGGCCAGCCTGACCTAGATTATGACCCTGTTTTTGACCAATGAAGCTTTGGAAGCGGGAGAGCTTACTTTGCACGAAGAAGTACCTATTTCAGAAAAAGCCTGGCGGACTGTTGGCTCCAGGATGTTTATTGAGGTGGATACTACCGTTCCGGTAGAAGAACTCCTCAAAGGGATTACCATTGTCTCCGGTAACGATGCCTGTGTGGCCATTGCCGAGTACCTGGCGGGTTCGGAAAGCGCTTTTGCGGATAGGATGAACGCCAAAGCCCGGGAATTAGGGATGAATAACACTCATTTTGTCAATGCCCATGGTTTGGGGGAGCCGGACCATTATACTACTGCAGCTGACATGGCTCTACTGGCCCGCCAGTACCTGCTCAGGTTTCCTCACATGCTGGAGTACCACTCTACTCCCGATTATACTTACAACGGGATCAAGCAGCAGAATTATAACGGTCTCCTCAAATATCCGGAAGTGGACGGTTTGAAAACCGGCCGCCTGACCGGTAACTATAATTTGATTGCTACGGGACAGAAAGACGGCTACCGGCTGTTGTCGGTGATCTTGGGGGCCCAAAGTGAAAAGGAAAGAGAAACGGATGCCTATGCCCTCCTTACTTATGGATTTAATAACTTCCAGGCCCAGAAAATAGGGGACAAGGGTGATAATCATGGCACCGTCCGGGTCTATAAAGGTAAGGGCGGCAAGGTCAATGCTGTCTTGCCGGAAGATCTGTCGGTGACTATTTTAAGAGGAGAAACGCCGGAACTGAGGGCGGAGCTGCCCAAATACCTGGAAGCACCCGTTGCACAGGGACAGGAAATCGGCACCCTGGAGGTGGAAACCAGAAACGGGGAGAAAAGATACCCTTTGGTGGCGGAAACGGAAATATCCAGGGGTAATTTCCTGAAGGTGTTTTTCCATTCCATCTGGTTGACTTTAAGGGGCCTGTTTGGTTAAGAAAAAATAAACTTGCTGGACAATGTTGAGATGCTCCCCTGTGCGTAGTCCTGAATTCTTGTTGTTTCAGGCGTCCACTCAAAGGGGAGCATGTCATTTTGTGTTTCACCGGGAGTCTTTCTTATTCTTGGATCATTTCCAGGAAAGCATTAATCCGGACCCTTAGGGTTTCCACATCAGACTGGGAGTAGTCCGTTTCCAGATGGAGGAACGGCAGACCCAGTTTATCCTTGACCAACTGTCCTACGGTGGTGGATTCAATGTTGTAGGTATGGCAGGCCTGCCAGGTCAGATCGATAACCCCGTCAACCTGGAATTCTTTGATCATTCTTTCCAGTAATTCCAGCCTGCCGGTGTTAGGCGTCATTACTGAGCAAGGAATCTTGAGGTAGCGTTCCGCCAACAGGAGCAGCTTGTCTCTGGGATCATTTTCATCAATATATTGATTCAAGGTCTTGTAGCCGGTGCAGTTTTCAATGGAGACTACCAAGCCGCCGCATTCTTCCACCAGCCGGATGACTTTTTCACTGCCTAAACCGGTGGGAGTACCGGTCAGCAAGATCCTGGGGGTGGATTCGTCTCCCACATGATACCCCTCGGCTGCTTTAGCCTTAAGGTCATCAATTAAACGGCGGAGCAAGACGGTTCTCTCTTTCCGGTTGGCGTGAAAGCCCAATTGCCAGCTTACTTTCAACAGATCCATGCCGGTGATGACCGCCGGTTTGGCCTGGTTCAAGTCAAAGAATTCCTTCAGGGTCCTGCGTTCCTCATTCAACAAGGCAATGGCTTCCCCAATGGCCTCGTCGGTAATGGTTACGCCCAGGTGTTTTTCCATCTCCTCTTTGACTTTTTTCATCTCGGCATACATCAACGCCAAAGAGGCTTCCCCTTCCTGGGTTTGGGGCAGTTGCATCACATAAGTGGGTTTAATTTTGGCCATCAGTTCAAACATCTTTTTCTTGCCGTCACAGGTGGTTTCCCCGATGACCAGATCGGAAAAGTGAAAAAACGGGCATGTATCGCTAACGGCAAACCCGTAGGAAGATTTGATCAAAGGACAAAGGTTGCGGGGCAAATCCTGTTCCGCAGCAGGAATGGGATCTTCCTTAGTACCGCAAAGGCCCACGCAAATAGCTCCTGCTGCCACCGCCAATTCCTGGGGCCCGTAAGTGCAGTAAAAACCGACTACTTTGGCGCCCTTTTCTTTAACTTCTTTGAGGGCGATCATATTTTGCTCTCTGATGCTGTCAAAATTGGCAAGCATATTTCCTTCCATTTGGTTCCTCCCCTTTTTCCGGTTTTCTAATTTCAAATCATCTTTTGGGCGATCAGGGCAGCCCCGATTGCTCCTGCAGCCTGGCTGTACTGATGAGTTACTACAGGAATGCCCAGCAACTGCTCCAAGCTCCTTTGCACCCCTAGGTTTAGCGCCACACCCCCCGTAAAGACAGCTTTGGTCTCCGGTTTTCCCAGCCTTCCTACCATGGCGGCCATCCTGCGGGCGATGGATTGGTGGAGGCCTGCCACAATGGCACCTTTAGCCACCCCTTGGGCCAACAGACCGATTACTTCCGTTTCCGAAAATACGGTACACATACTGCTGATTTTGACCGGTTCCTGACCGGCAGACAAATCCGCCAGTTCGCTCACATCCAAACCCAAAGCGGCAGCCATGACCTGCAGGAAACGACCGGTACCGGCAGCACATTTGTCATTCATCAGGAAATCCAGCACTTTTCCCTGGTTATTGATTTTTAAGACCTTGCTGTCCTGTCCCCCGATATCAATGACCAGGTCTGCTCCAGGTACCAAAAATGCAGCGCCCCGCCCATGACAGGTAATTTCCGTCACTGTCCTGTCAGCGAAGGATAAAGCAATCCGTCCATAGCCGGTGGCAACGGTGGCCTTAATTTGGCTTTCGGAATAACCGGTTTCCTCCAGTAATGCCCGGATGCCTGCCTGAGCGGCTTCCCGGGGACTCCAGCCGGTGGGACGAATATGACAGTGGATGTCACCCTGGTCTTTTTTGAACACAATTTTGGTCGCCGTGGATCCTACATCAATCCCTACTGCCAGAGCCACTGTCAATAACACCTTCTTTCTTAAGGAATCTATTAAAACTGTAACACTTTTTTGCTTATAAAACCAATAAAATATGTTTATTGATTTGTCCCTCCCGATAAAATAATAGAGCGGGAAACCCGCTCTACAAACTCAAATTACAATATAAATTCATGCCTTACGGTTCCGCCGGCTGGGAGCGCAACCCTGCTTCGGCGATTAATTTCAAGGCGTTATCCCGCATAATCAGTTGTTCCTCATCCGGAGACAAGCCGCCGGTGGCGGCAATATCCTCCAAGAACATGGTGAAATCCGCTTCCTTTTGGCGACCCGGGTAGAGGATTAAAGGAAAATCCGACCCGAAGAGGAGCTTTTCCGGCCCCACTAACCGGGTAACACAGCTGAACACCCGGCCCCCGTACAGAAGGGGACTGGCGGCGGTGTCATAATAGACATTCTTCATTACATCCTTAATATCGGGCCACAGTTCATAATAGGGCAGTCCGCCACCCCAATGGGCCAGGATCAGCTTCAGATTGGGGAATTCCTTGGCCAGTTCATAGAAACCGGCCAGGGGGGTGGGATCTTTACCGGGATAAATACGGCCTACCGGTTCCCCCACATGGATGTTCACCAGCATATTGCAGGCATCGGCTGTTTCCATCACCAGCCGGAACCCGTGATGATTGAGTTCCCAGCCCTGGCCTCCCGGTCCCATTTCCCCGACCCCGATAAAGCCGTTAAGGTAACATCTTTCCACTTCCCAGACGGCTTGCCAGCCGGCCTTGGGGTTGATACTGGCAAAGGCTTCGAAGCGGTCCGGGTACTTTTGGATAATCTCCATCATGTAGTCGTTATGGTACCGGCACAAACCGTGATCCCGCCAATACCAGCCCTGCATCACAATTTTTTCAATGCCCGCCGCATCGGCCAGGGCAATGGCTTCTTCCGCCGTGGCATACCGCTGAAGGGTACACTTGGGATCGGCCAAAAGGCCGAAATAGGGATCCAGCCGGCAGTACTTTTCCTGGTTTTTGATTACGTCCAGGGGGAACATGTGGGTATGGATATCGATTATGCGTCGCACTGCTGATCCCCTCCTGCCAGTTTCCCGCCCAGCAATTGAGCGGCGTTTCGATACATTAGCTTGTCCCTTGCTTCTTTCTCAATTATTTCCTCCTCAACGATTCGGAGTAAAGTAGAGAAGCCGGGTTCCTGCGTCTCCGCCGGTTTCAACAGCCGGGGATAATTGGAGCCGAAGAGCAGTTTATCCGGTCCCACAAGATGCAAAGTTTCTTTAAATATCCGGGGGGAGCAGGGGAGGGGACTGCCGGCTGTATCATAATACACGTTGACCAGGGCCTTTTTAATGTCCTTCATCAGCTCGTAGAAGGGCAGACCTCCGCCCCAGTGGGACAGAATTATTTTCAACAAAGGTTTGGCCTTGGCCAGGTCAATATAGTGCTGCAGCGGTATGGAGGATTTACCCTGGTAATGGGGCCCCACCGGTTCGCTGACATGGATGCTCATGGGCCAATCCAGGTCCACACAGAGATCACATAGCCGCAAAAAATCGGGATCATCCAGTTGAAACCCCTGGCCTTCCGGATCCAGTTCCCCGATACCGCTCAGGCCCTGCCGGGCACACCTTTCTATTTCCCGGAGAGCATTGTCCCCGTCTTTAGGATTGACGATACAAAAGCCACGGAAACGGTCCGGGTAAGCTTTTATTGCCTCTAAAGTATAATCGTTTTGACGGCGGCAGTTTTCATAATGCAGGAAAGGCCAGCCCTGAATAACGGCCTGGTCTACACCGTCCCTGGTCATGTGCCTGACTGCTTCCTCGTAGGTAACCCATGGCTGGAAGCTTTTTCGGGCAGGGGTGTCCAGCATCCGGTAGCCTAAATAGGGTTCACTTAAGGCCAAGGAGTGGAGCTCTTTTTCCATTTCCGGAGGCAGCAGGTGAATGTGAAAGTCAATGACCATGTTTCTTTCCTCCCTCAGGTCAACGGATATGCAGCAATTTTCTTCTATAAATAAAGACCAGTACAAACAAGATGGCCAGCACAGAGACTATGACAGAATACTGGCTTACCAATTCCAGAGCCTTCCGCCAGTGCCTGCCGAACAGCATCCCTAAATAGAGGTAAGCGATGACCCAGGGGCAGATACCTAAGCCGGTACAGATTAGGAAGGGCAGCAACCGGGTTTTGGCCATGCCCGCCACAAAGGAAACATAATTTCCCAGGAGGAAAGGCCTGCTGAAGGCAACAATGATCAAACCGTGTTTGGTAAACCATTTTTCCGCCAAGTCAATATGGGAAAAAGACAAATGAAACCGCTTAAAGAGCTTTTCTATCAACGGTCGCCCTCCGATACGCCCAACCAGATAAGGAACGATAGCACCCAAAGTATAGCCCATTACTCCTAAACCGGTGGCCATCGCCAAATCCGACATGTCCCGTCCCAGGACAAAGCCGGACCAGGCCAAAAGGTATCCTCCCGGGAAAGGGATAGAGATTCCTTCGATAAGGGTGGTGATGAAAATTAAAGGATAACCTTGAATATAATAGAACCATTCCATGTGCAAAACCTGCCAAAATTCAAATTTAGAACATAATAAGCATAATCCAAGAAAAAACATTTGGCAACCGTTTTGATGGCTAAATTGTCAAAAACAGGATGGTTTGTTGACTTTGTACCAAAGGCAGGAGTACAATCAAGGTGTAATAATCGGTATTCAGGGCAATAATGGAAATATTGCTGTTGGCTAACGGAGGTTAGCGATGAAAAAACTGTTCATAGGGATTCTTTTACTGCTTTTACCGGCGGTCAGTAGTTGTACTTTCCAGGAGGAAGCTTTTGTCAATAGGCCGGGGGACGACAAACCTATCGTTGCGGCCACTATTTTTCCCCTGGCGGATTTGGTAAAGCAATTGGGAGGCGATGCCATCCGGGTGGTTACCCTGCTACCGGCAGGAGCCAGTCCCCACACCTATGAACCCACACCCAAGGAGATGAAAGCGGTAAGTGAAGCGGGTTTATTGGTTTCGATTGGAGCCGGTTTAGACGTCTGGGGACAAAAACTGATCCAGGCAGCGGGGGACGGTGTTCCTGAGGTAGTAATAGCTGAGGGACTGGAGCTGCTCCCTATGAGAGACCATCACCATGGGGAAGAATATCATCATGAAGAACATGGTGATCCCCATGTTTGGTTGGACCCGGTACTGGTCAGGGAAGAAATTGCCCCCCGGCTGGCAGAGGCCCTGATGGAAAGGTGGCCGGTACTGGCGGACAGTATTCGGGTCAATTTGGCAGAGTTCCAGCGGGAGTTGGAGGAATTGGACCGGGAATTCCGGCAGGGGTTGGCTTCCTGTCCGGAACGGCAATTTATCTCCTTTCATGCCACTTGGGGGTACTTGGCCCACCGGTACGGTTTGGAGGAAATAGCCAGCGTCCTGGAGTATCCCGGTCAGGAGCCTTCCGCCCGGTGGCTGGCGAAGCTGACGGACTTGGCCGGAGCCGAAGGAGTCAGGGTTCTCATCATTGAGCCTCAATTTAATCCCCAACCGGGGGAATTGGTGGCCGGGGAAATAGGCGGCAAAGTATTTGTGATGGACCCCCTGGGAGGGGAGGGAATCGAAGGAAGAGACAGTTATCTGCAACTGATGCGGTATAACCTGGCAGTACTGAAGGAGGCACTTGGATCCTGATGTTGGCATTACGGGTAGAAGGTTTGCAAGCGGCTTTAGGTCAAAATCTGATTCTCAATCAAGTGAGTTTTTCCGTTAATGAAAGCGAACTGGCTGCCCTTGTCGGTGCCAACGGGGCCGGGAAAACGACTTTGCTGAAAGTCTTGGCAGGCCGGATCAGGCCGGCAGCCGGGAAAATAGAGATCTTCGGCAAGCCCTGTTCGCCTGCTACCCGTAAACTGATCAGTTATCTCCCCCAAAAAAGCAATCTTGACCCCCGTTTTCCTTTGTGTGTAGCTGATGTGGTGCAATTGGGCCGGACTTCCTGGTCCTTTTTTCACCGGAACCGGAAAAAGGAAACGGAAAGAGTAGAGTGGTGTTTGGAGCAGGTGGGGCTAACCGGTTTAGCCAAAAGACCCATTGGTGAATTATCAGGGGGACAGCAGCAATTGGCGTTTTTGGCCCGGACTCTCTACGGCAATCCACGGCTGGTGCTGTTGGATGAACCGACAACGGGCTTGGATGTGACCGCCCGGCAACGCTTCTACAAGTTACTGAAAGAACTTAAACAAAGGCTGGGTTTGACTTTCTTAATTGTAACCCACGATTGGGAAGCGGTTTTGGCTCATGCGGATCGGGTCATGCTTTTGGAAGCTCAGAAAATTACTTTTCAGGGCTGCTCCCAAAAAGCAGGGGAAGTACTAAAGCCTTGTCTGCGGGTGGTGGACCGGGATGGAAATGCTTAGTTACGGTTTTATGCAGAAAGCCTTGCTGGCCTGTCTTCTTTTGGGATTGGTGTCAGCAGTGGCGGGGTTTTTTGTGGTGTTAAAAAGGCTTTCTTTCATCGGTGCAGGTATCTCCCACTCGGCTTTCGGAGGAGTGGCCTTGGGTTTGGTTACCGGTTTAAATCCTTTGGCAACGGCAGGGGTTTTTGCGCTGTTAGTGGCTGTGTGTCTTGGGTGGATCAGCCACCGGGGTTTCATGTCGGAGGACACCGCCATCGGTATCTTTTTCAGTGGCGCCATGGCGTTCGGTATTGCCCTGTTAAGTTTCGGAAATGGTTACTACGGGGATGCCATGAGTTATCTTTTTGGCAATGTTCTGGCGGTGTCCACCGGTGATTTATGGTTGTTGGCAGGTGCCGGCGCTTTGGTGCTGTTGTTTTTGTTGGGGACTTTCAAAGCCCTCCTCTGTCTTTGTTTTGACGAGGAATTGGCTTATGCCGCCGGTCTCCCGGTGGAGCTATTGTATTACGGCTTAATGGCGGCCATAGCCCTGACGGTGGTGGTGGCGGGCAAAACCGTGGGGATTGTGTTGGCCTCTGCGGTACTGGTAACGCCGGCGGCAACGGGCTATCAGCTTTCCAAAAGCTATCGAGGAATGCTGGGGATCGCTGTGGTCACCGGTCTTCTTTCCTCACTTGCAGGTCTCTGGCTCTCTTACCGGTACGGTTTGGCATCGGGGGCAGCCATCGTCCTCTGTGCTACAGCTATTTTTCTGCTGTCCTTTTTGTTTTCTCCTCGCCGGAAGGTACTTTCCTTCAAGAAGGAGAAAGAGAGTGCGATTAGGGAAAAAACCACTGGTTAACAAAAGGAGGAATCGCCGTGGGAGAACTGGTATTGGCAGCTACGGTTCCCCATCCTCCCATCATGGTGGAGGAAGTGGGAAAAAGGGAAACTTTCAAAGTGCAGTCTACCCGGGAGGCCATGGGAAAACTGGGTGAGGAACTGGCCAAACTGGCGCCGGATACCCTGGTGGTGATTACTCCCCACGGGCCGGTTTTTGCGGATGCCGTTACCATGCCTGCGCTTGAGCTTTTATCAGGGGATCTGGCCTCCTTTGGCGCGAGGCAAGTGGCTTTGGAGTATGACCGGGATGGGGTCTTGGCAGAGCTCCTTGAGCAGTCCTGCCGGGACAGAGGGATTCCCATAGCCAAGCTGGATGAGGGAATGGCCCGGCAGTATGGGGTGAGGCTCCGCTTGGATCACGGCATTGTGGTGCCCCTGTCTTTCTTTGCCCATTTGGAACCGAAACCCCGGTTATTGCCGATCTATATGGGACTCTTGCCCAGGGAACGGCTTTACCTGTTCGGCATGGCTCTACAGGAAGCGATTCAAAAATCCCCGGGGAGAGTGGCAGTCATTGCCAGCAGTGACCTGTCTCATCGTGTTACTCCCAGTGCTCCGGCCGGCTATCATCCCAGGGGTAGAGAATTTGACCTTAAATTGAAAGAACTGCTGGAGGTCTTTGATGTGCCGGGAATTCTTGCTATTCCCGATGATCTCCGGGAAGACGCAGGGGAGTGCGGTTACCGTCCTGTCTTGATGATGCAGGGCACCCTGGACGGTTATGAAGTGGACAGCCAGGTTCTGTCTTATGAGGCACCCTTCGGGGTCGGTTATTTGGTGGGGCGATTCCGACCGGGAAAGCCCGCTGCTGAAAGAAAACTCTGGGAGGGGCTGCAACAGCAGCGCCAAGCGCAAATACAGCAGCGGATACAGGGAGAATCCACCGTGGTCCAACTGGCCCGGCGCACTTTGGAACAGTATTTTGCCACCGGCAGGCTGCCCAAAAAGCCGGAACTGTCATTGCCGCCAGAACTGCCCAAACGGGCAGGTGCCTTTGTTTCGTTAAAACAGGATGGGCAGCTGCGGGGTTGTATCGGTACCACCGGGCCTACCAAAGCCAGCCTGGCAGAGGAGATCATGGCCAACGCCATTAAGGCAGCCACGGAAGATCCCCGGTTTAACCCTGTGGAGCCCCATGAACTTGGGGAGCTGACCATTTCCGTGGATGTTCTGGGAGAACCGGAGCCCATCAGCAGCTTGGACGAACTGGATCCCCAAAAGTACGGGGTGATTGTGCGAAGCGGCTACCGGACCGGTCTATTGTTACCCGCTTTGGAAGGGGTGAACACCGCGGAAGAGCAGGTGGACATTGCCAGGAGGAAAGCGGGTATCGGTCCCCATGAGCCGGTGAAGCTGGAGCGGTTTACGGTCAGGCGTTTTACTTAGGAGGAACAAGATGCGGGAAGCATTATGGTATGAGAAACTGGCTGATAGGCAGACTGCCTGCGGTTTGTGTCCCCACCGGTGTCGGCTGCAGCCGGGAAAAAGGGGCATCTGCAGGGTCCGGTATAACGAAGGGGGAGTGCTCTATACCCGCAATTACGGTCAATGCAGTCCCCTGGCCCTGGATCCTATCGAGAAAAAACCCCTTTATCATTTTTTCCCCGGGAGCCTGATCCTGTCCGTAGGGACTGTCGGCTGCAATTTTAAGTGCCGTTTTTGCCAAAACCATGAATTAGCCCATGGGGATCCCTTTCTGTACCGGAAGGAACCGGAAACACTGGCGGCTTTGGCAAAAGAACACCAAAGAAACGGCTCCGTGGGAATCGCCTATACCTATTCGGAACCTATAGTCTGGTATGAGTTTATTAAAGAAACGGCGGAACTGATTCAGGCGGAGGGTCTGGTCAATGTCCTGGTAACTAACGGCTTTATTGAAGAGGAACCGTTGGCCGCTTTGCTTCCTCATATTGATGCTTTAAACATTGATGTGAAAGGATTCAGCCAAAAGTTTTACCGGGAAATGGTCAAGGGAGATTACCTGCCTGTGCTGCGGACGGCAGAACAAGCCTATAAAGCGGGGAAGCATGTGGAAATTACTACCTTGCTAATCCCCGGCCTCAATGATCAAGAGGAAGAAATCCGGCAATTGGTTGGCTGGCTGGCCGGAAAGCTAGGGCCGGAAGTACCTCTCCATTTTTCCCGGTATGTGCCCCGGTATCAACTGGATTTGCCGCCTACACCGGCGAAGACCTTGCTGAAAGCCAAGGAGATTGCCAGGGAACGGCTTCATTATGTTTACCTGGGGAATGCCCCGGAACTGAAAGAAAGCAATACCTATTGTCCTGAATGCAAGGAGCCGGTGATTGAGCGAACCGGTTACGGCATCCGGATCAGGGGACTTGCAGGAAATCGTTGTGCCTACTGTGGGGCACAGTTGAATATTATCTGTTGAGCTTGGCAAAGGGAGGTAGTTCATTTGAGCAATTTAGCTCACGCTTCCCGGGTGGTACTGTCCGACTGCCTGGGAGCCAAAAAAGGAGAACAATTGTTAATCGTCGTGGATGGGCCCCTTCGTTCCATTGGAGAAGCCCTGTTGGCATCCGCCAGGGATTTAGAGACGGAAGCAGTTTTGATGGAAATGTTGCCGCGGCAGTCCAGCGGCCAGGAGCCGCCGGTGGCGGTGAGCCGGGCCATGCTGGTGTCTGATGTAGTGGTGCTGGCTACTTCCAAATCCTTGTCCCATACCAGGGCCAGGAAGGAAGCTAATGACGCCGGGGCCAGGGTGGCTTCCATGCCTTCCATTACCGAGGAAGCCATGGTCCGGACTTTGCAAGGAGTTAATGAGGATTTGGTCCGGCGGGCCCAGAAGTATGCCGAACTGTTGAACGGAGCCAAGGAGGTACGCATCGCCGCTCCTGCAGGGACAGACTTGACATTCTCCATTGCCGGCAGGACTGCAACCGCCGACGGGGGACTTTTGTCGGCTCCGGGTTCATTTGGCAATTTGCCGGCGGGAGAAGCCTTTGTTGCCCCGGTGGAGGGGACGGCGGAGGGAGTTCTGGTCATTGACGGTTCCATGGCCGGCATCGGTTTGATTGAGGAACCCATCCGGATCCAGGTGGAAAAAGGGTCCGCTATGGCCATCAGCGGCGGCAGGGAAGCGGCCCAATTGGAAGCACTGGTCAATCCCCACGGCCCGGCAGCCAGGAATATTGCGGAACTGGGGATCGGGCTGAACGAATTTGCCAAGATTACCGGCTTGGTGCTGGAAGATGAAAAGGCATTGGGTACTGTACATATTGCATTAGGAGACAATAGTACTTTCGGGGGCACCGTTGAAGTGGCCAGCCATTTGGACGGGGTAATCATCGAGCCTACCGTTTGGCTGGACGGGCAGATGATCATTGAAAAAGGGAAGCTACTGTAAAACTTTAATTCTCCCATTGTCATGTCTTACCGGGTTAAGCTAAAATAGTGGAGGTACCGGAATTTTTGCAGGAAACGGAGGATTGACATTGGAACAATATTTTGAGAAACTCAAGGAATACTTGAATATGGATACGGAGATTCCTTTTGAGGAATTCGAGGCTTATTACAAGGACGTCATCGGTTATCTCCAGAAGAACTACCAGCCCATGGATCACGCCTCCTTGATCAAGGCCCGCTATATTACCTCCATTGTGGCGGCCAACGCCTCTGACCGGGCCAGCCGCAAATTACCGCAGTTTAAAAAATACCGGAAAATGGCCGAAAAATGCGATTTCTGGGCTGAGTCCATCAAATACCGGCTCCTGAAAGAAGGCCTGACGGAAGAACAGATTGATGAAGCAGAACAAAAACTGAGTGAAACCATATAACGTTTTGATGCTTTCAAGCCTGTCCCGGGTAGGGGCAGGCTTTTTACGTAAAAGGGATTCCCAATCTGATGTCATGGTTCTCTAGGCCCGGATAATATTATAGTTTTTTGAATAAATTGAGCAGGTTTGTACGGTTTGTTGAAGCATTGTTTTTTTCCTTATCTTGCTATTCTCGAATTGTAATAGCACCAAAAATGTCAAGATAAAAAGATTTACCGAAGTAGTTATGAGGTTGTAAAATCAGGAAGTTAAGTCCGTATAATGGTGTAAAATGGTTTTCTAAAAAAGTAGGAGCCATTAACACATTACACAGCTAGACTAAATAATTCTTCACCTCGGGAAGCCTGGAAACAGTATCTATTCAAGGATACGGTAGAACTTTTGCTGCACAATAGAGTATAACTTAATAGTGCTTTTCCTGGACTATGAAAGGATCGGCTGTTAGAGGGAGTTGAGAAGAACAGTTATACCAGATCTGAAAAGAACAAAAAATATGCGGTTAAACCAATTGATTTGGTCAGAAATATAGCAGCGAAAATAGATTAACCCTATATGCTTAGGCAAATCGCCTTTATACGGGAAAAGACCATATCTCGTCACAAAATTCCGTTTAGGCAGGATTTTTTTCTTTTTTGGGGGAAAACAGTATAAAAGAACTTTGACCGGGAGGAAGTATGATGGGGGCACTATATGACAAGTATACAGTAACTCAGTACTCGGTTAGTTCTATTTTGGGTTATATTGATGCGGGTGATATTGCAATTCCCGAGATCCAACGGCCTTTTGTCTGGAAAGCCAGTCAGGTCAGAGATTTAATTGATTCCCTTTATAATGGATACCCTACAGGCTATTTAATTATTTGGCAAAATCCTAGTGTACGATTAAAAAACGGAAAAGAGTCTGTTGGAAAAAAGATTCTCATTGATGGGCAGCAACGGGTTACAGCTCTTATGACTGCTATTGGTGGTTATCCGGTGCTGACCGAGGACTACGAGGAGCGTACCATAAGAATTGCCTTTAATCCAATGGCCGGAGAAGATGAAGAACGATTTGCCGTACAAACGCCGATTCATTTGAAGACAAAACACTGGATACCTGATATTTCTCTATTATTCAGGCCTGAGTTTTCTACGAGGAAGTTCATCAATAAATATCTCCAGGATAATCCTGAAGCGGATGAGGACTTGGTGGACCGTTCAGTTACCCAATTATTATCGATAAAGAGTTGCCAAATAGGGGCGATTATTCTTGTTCCACAGCTCGATATCAGCGAAGTTACGGAAATATTTGTGCGGATCAATTCCCAAGGGAAACGTTTAAATGAGGCTGATTTTGCCATGTCCAAAATTGCTGCTGATGAACGTTACGGCGGAAACATGCTGAGAAAGGCAATTGATTATTTCTGTCATCTGGCTGTAGATCCATCTTTTTACGTACAGTTGGCATCAAGAGATATGGAGTTTATGGCCAGTGAGTATGAGCCAAAACTGCGCTGGTTAAAAGATGATAGAGAAGATATCTATGACCCGGACTACAACGACATGCTTCGTGTCTCATTTATGCATACTTTTGGACGTGCGAAACTGGGAGATCTAGTGAGTCTTCTCTCAGGCAGGGATTTTATTGACAGGAAATTCAAGGAAGAAATTGCCGAAGAAAGCTTTCAGAAACTCCGTGCCGGAGTGCTGAATTTTATGAATCAATACAACTTTGAACAATTTATGCTGGCTATAAAGTCTGCCGGTTTTATCTCACCAAAACTGTTGACTTCAAAGATGACTCTGGATTTTGCCTATACTTTGTACCTATTGCTTCAAAAATCCAACGAAATACCGAAGGTACAAATTAAGAGGTATATCCAAAAATGGTTTGTGTTGTCGACCTTGACGGGCCGTTATACCGGTTCGCCTGAATCACAAATGGACAGGGATTTAAGGGATATTTCTTCAAAAGGGTTCTTGCCGTTTTTTGAAGAAAACGAGGATTCAATGCTCTCGGATACTTTTTGGAATGTCCGTTTGGTACAGAATTTAGAGACTTCTTCAGTTAACAGTCCATTTTTCAATGTTTTTGTTGCAGCACAGATTTTTTTCAATGATCGTTCCCTTCTTTCGAATTGTTCTAAGGTGGCTGACCTGGTTTCCGTGGCTGGGGATGTGCACCACATTTTCCCCAAAGAATACTTAAAGAAAAATGGTTTTGCTGACAGGTCGCTTTACAATCAAGTGGCAAATTATACGTTCTTGGATACAACAGTCAATATTTCTATTGGGAAAAAGGCTCCTAATGACTATTTTTCGGCTGCTTTAGCTCAATGTAAAGAAGGAAAAATGGTTATCGGAACCATTACCGACGAAAAAGAATTCTGGAGTAATTTGACCGTAAACTGTATTCCTCATACGATTATCAATATGACAGCTACAGATTATCCCGCTTTTTTGGCGGAACGTCGTAAGCAGATGGCCCGCAGGATTAAAGACTATTATTATGCTCTGTAAATGAAGTTACTTGCCAAAATATGGGGAGGGGTTTTGTAGTACACCTCCCGCCTTTTTGGTATCATTTGGTTTGACAAAAGGACAGGCCTGGGACAGAATAGCATTCGGCTGACTTCGCTTTTAAGGGATGGGGGCAATCCATTTGAAAAGAGATTTTTTCTGTCATTCTGGTATTGCAAACGCTGCTGGAATTTTGTGGGTAAGAAGCCTACTTTCAAACTGCAGTGAACAGCGGTTTGAAAGTAGGTTTTGTTAGTATAGTTCCATATTTTGTTTCAACAGTTTTTCTTCCCAAAGCATCCGGAGAATTTCCAATTCATCCGTGTAATCAGTCTTGGTTTCATCTTTATCATATTCAAGCTGTTCCAGTATTTCGAAGGAAAAACTGTCTTCCCCAAGCCTGTTCCAGTCTTGTTGCAGCTCCCGGTTGGGGTGGATGCCGGCATTCAGTTTGAATTGGGTACCGTTGACGGTACCCCGGAGATTTGGGGTTGCCTGCAGGAAACATTTATTGCTCGCTTTAGAACGAATGATGAAGACGCCCATTTCCGGCTTCATCTCTTTATACTGCTGCTTCAATTCTTTTTTTCGCTCCATGGGTTGCACCCTCTTTCCGTCTTAATACCCCATTTCCTTTAAGATCCTTGCCAAGGTACGGAGGCGTTCTCCAATCAGTTCGCCGTCCTGACTCAGGGCTTGGCTGAACAGCTTGATATCCTCGTCGATTTTTTCATTGTCCGTGCAGACGGCTACAGTCATTGCGTCACCTTGCAGGCCTACCCGGTCGATTACCGGCTTGTCCTTATCATATAGATGCTCGTACCGGTAGGCATCCTGAAAATAAAGCAGGGATCTGCTCACCAAAATGGCCAAATCCAGCACCCGGTGTAAAGGCAGTTCTTCCGATTGCCGTGACCATTTCTCCCCGGTGTGTCGCCAGACTTTGGCGGAGATATCCACCTTACCCCGGTCATTCCACTGGGCCAATCCTAAAGAAAGGCCTTTGGCATCGGAATGATAGGCATACCTGCCATCGACGTTTTCATAGTTTTCAACGACAATAACGGGTTTGTGTTTGAGGGAAGTGGGTATTTTCATGGTTATGTCCTCCTTAAATAGCTTTACTAATTTAGTAAATTAGTAAATTACTAAATCAAATATAATCTATTACTGGTATTGTGTCAACATTTCAGTACCACAGTAGATTTGTCTTTATCTTACCCTGCAATTGGTGCACAATTGTGGGGGGAGCTTCACTTTATTGCTATAATCTCTGCTATTTATGAATTGTCGGGTAGATAATCACCGCATCGCTAGATGGGCCGTCGAAGAATCACAATGATATAATTGAAAGTGATCCTATATAAGGATGAGGAAACTGCCAAAACCATGCGTGTTGTCGGCGACGTTGTTCATGCTATTGCTTCACTGACCGGCCCTTGCTGCTGCAAGGCCTTTGTCAGGGCAGCCCTTACTAAGGCGGTAAGTTTTGCCAATCAATTTTTTGGTGTTTCCCTGTCAAGCCCCGACCTAACGGGAAGTTGTATGTATACCTCGCGACACCCGCATGGCTGTCGAAAGGAAAAATGTCCTTATTATTAGATAAATGGGGTAATGAGCAACCGTAATCATAAAAAGGCCGCAACAAAAACCAAAAGTTTTGAATAAGTGTAAAAGAAAATGGGTCAGCGACCTCTGGTCGAATGGTATAATGAACGACCACTTAATAAACCTAGCCATATTTATCCCTCCTTAAATTCTTTAGTCGCAAGCAATCAACGACGACAACCCCATGTTTATTTAATGCTGCTCCTGCGGATGCTAATCTCAGTGTATGTTCCCGAAATAACTATTTGTAGGAAAGGAGAAGGTTAGATGCATAAACTCAATCCCCCCAATCGTATTCTGTTGGGACCCGGACCAAGCGACGTTCATCCCCAGACACTTCAGGCTTAAGCATTGCCTCTCATCGGACACATGGATCCCGCTTTTATTGAAATCGTGAATGAGGTAGCCGAGTTGCTGAGGGAAATGTACGGCACTGAGAACCGGTTAACGATGCCAATATCAGCAACCGGTAGTGCGGGGATGGAAACGATTATTGTGAATCCCTTCGAGCCCGGTGATAAAGCATTGTTCTGTGTCAATGGCCTCTTTGGAGAAAGAATGACCGATGTGGCTGCCAGAGTCGGCGCAGAGGTAACAAGGGTGGATGCACCCTGGGAGGAGGCTGTTGACCCGGCCCAGGTAACGGAGACCATCGCCAAAGACAAATATAAAGTACGCTCCTCCCGGACTCTCTCCCGTGACTATTAATGACCGGGCGGTAGATGTAATCGTGAACCGGAAAACTAAGATACAGAGCGCCTGATCCACGAGGAAGGTCTTATGATTCCTGAAGGAATTGAGGATGGTGTGGTTCGTTCCCGGCTGTTAAATGGATATGGTATTGAAATCTGCGGCGGCAGAAGCTGTTTTTGCGGGATAACCGGCAAAA
The DNA here is from genome assembly GCA_012512955.1 of Clostridia bacterium. GTDB lineage: Bacteria > Bacillota > DULZ01 > DULZ01 > DULZ01 > JAAZDD01. Next base: position 320 of record JAAZDD010000205.1, on the reverse strand, counting down.
AGACATGGTTATTTCCTCGATACCTCATTTTTCCAAGAATAAAGGGGGTGTTTATATTTAACCGATTATTCTCTTTATTTCGTCAAGTTTATCATTTCACAAAGAAGGTAATTGCGAAAATTGTGGTGAATTAGATCTCCAGATGGCTAGGTTGTCAGACCAGTGGTCGCAAGTTGTCTTGACATCCTAAAAGGAGGGATGCCACCCCGCAAACAGATTCGTTGTTGGAGCCGCATGGAGCATTGTCGGTGAGTTTCCTGGAAAGCAACCGGAACAAAAAGGAGGTTGACACAGGTGAGTTTAACAGTACTGGCTATATT
>JAAZDD010000204.1 GCA_012512955.1 Clostridia bacterium | reverse complement strand
GGTGGTGGAGCGCCCCATTGAGGTCCGCCTGGTCCGGGAACAGCCGGCGGGCTTTTACTGGCAAAAGGTTTATTACCCGGTGGCGCAGGTTTTGGATTGCTGGAAGGATACAGGCTGCTGGTGGGAAGGGGAAAGCACCAAGGTTTTTTACCGGGTGGCCGCTCCTGACGGCAGCCTCTTTGAACTTTACCGGGACAGCCGGGAAGACACCTGGTTTATGTACAAGATCTACGATTAGTGCTCGCCGGTATCTTAATGACATTTAGTTCGAAGACGGTAACAAATAGGTGATTGGGATGAGCTTTGTTCATTTACACGTTCATTCTCCTTTTTCCTTTTTGGACGGGGCAGGGCGGCTGGAGCATTTAGTCCAAAAAGCGGCGGACTGGGGGATGCCCGCCCTGGCCCTGACGGATCATGATAATTTGGCAGGGGCGGTTTTTTTCCACGCCCATTGCCTGAAAGCAGGCATTAAACCCATCCTTGGGGGAGAGGTGACGCTGGAGCAGGGAAACCACTTGATTTTGCTGGCTAAAAATGCCGGGGGTTATGCCAATCTTTGCCAAATACTCACCCGGGCCCACCTGGATCATCCCCGGGGAGAACCGAAAACCGCCAAGGCTTTGCTGCGGCAATACCACGGGGATTTAATTGCCCTGTCCGGCTGCCGCAAGGGGGAGATCCCCGCTCTTTTGCTGAAAAAGCAGTATCAGGAAGCATTGCTCAAGGTAAAAGAGTACCGGGAAATTTTCGGTGCTGATTTTTACCTGGAACTGGAGCAAACCTGGCTGCCCGGGGCCCTTGCCTTAAACCGGTCTTTGGCTCAACTGGCGGAAGTGACCGGTGTTCCCCTGGTTGCCACCAACAATGTTCATTATGCGGAGCCGGGGCAATTTCCGGTTCACGATCTCCTGACCTGTGTCCGTACTTTGACCTGTCTCCAGGAAGTTCATCCCCAGCGCCCCTTAAACCAGGAGAACTACTTAAAAAGCCCGGCGGAAATGAAATCTTTATTTGCCTCTTACCCGGAAGCGGTGACCAATACCCTGGTGGTGGCGGAGAAATGCCAACCGGTCCTGGAACTGGATGCCAGGCACTACCCGGAATTCAAGCCCCCCAACGGGGAGCCGGCGGAAAGTTTTCTCCGCCGCCTGGTTTATGAAGGAGCAGTTCGCCGTTACGGTTCCGTGAAAAAACGGGTGCGGGAACGGTTGGAACATGAGCTGGCGGTGATCAATGACCTGGGCTACGCCGATTATTTTCTCCTGGTCTGGGATGTGGCCAGGTTTGCCCGGGAGCGGGGGATCCGGTATGCCGGCCGGGGCTCCGCCGCAGATTCCCTGGTCAGCTACTGTTTGTACCTGACGGAGGTGGATTCTTTAAAGAGGGGCCTTTTGTTCGAACGCTTCATGAGCCGGGAGCGGGGGGAAAAGCCGGATATTGATCTGGATTTCGATGCCCGTTACCGGGATCAGGTGGCCGGCTATGTTTATCAAAAATACGGGGATCAACATGTGGCTGCTGTCGGCACCTACAATACTTTTCAAGCCCGTTCGGCAGTGCGGGATCTGGGTAAAGCCATGGGGTTTTCCCCGGAGGAATGCGACCGGATTGCCAAGCTTTTGCCCCATGCCCACGCCGATGCCATTCCGGCATTGCTGGAACGGTTGCCGGAGCTGAGGAAAAACGATTTTTTAAAAGAAGAAAAATATCAAAGGCTTTTCCGTTTCTGTGGGGAAGTGGCCGGGCTCCCCCGGTTCATGGGTACCCACCTGGGAGGGCTGGTCATCAGCAGGCTTCCTTTAACCAGGATTACCCCTTTACAGCGGGCGGCCAAAGGAGTGGTGGTGACCCAGTTGGACAAGGAGGCGGCGGAATTGCTGGGGTTGGTGAAGCTGGACCTTCTTTCCCTGCGGATGATGTCGGCCCTGGATGATACCATCCGGGCCCTCAGCCGGGAAAAAACCGGTTTCCGGGAGGAACGGATACCGGAGGAAGACCGGGAGACTTTTCAAATGATCAACAGGGGGGACACCATCGGTGTCTTTCAACTGGAAAGCCCCGCCCAGCGGGCACTGCAGAAACGGCTGGGGGCTTCCCGGCAGGAAGATTTGGTGGCCAGCCTGGCCCTGATCCGGCCCGGTCCCATCAAAGGGGATATGGTGGAACCTTTTATCAGAAGGAAGCAGGGTTTGGAGGAGGTCACCTATCTCCATCCCAAACTGGAACCTATCCTCAAAAAGACCCGGGGTGTGGTCCTGTTTCAGGAGCAGGTAATTGAAATTGCCATGGCGGGAGCCGGGGTTACCCCCGGCGAGGCGGACCGGCTGCGGCGGGTGATGAGCCATTCCCGCTCCCGGCAGGAAATGGAGGAATTGGGCCGTTTCTTTGTGGCCAAGGCCCAGGAGCAAGGGGTAACCAAGTCCGTGGCGGAACAGATTTTCAACTACATCAGGGGTTATGCCAGTTATGGCTTCTGTGAAGCCCATGCGGCCGCTTTTGCCGCCACTTCCTATAAATCCGCTTACCTGGCCTGTCACTACCCGGCCTATTATTTTGCCTCTCTTTTGAGCCACCAACCGATGGGTTATTACGATGCCGACACCCTG
>JAAZDD010000203.1 GCA_012512955.1 Clostridia bacterium | reverse complement strand
GTGCTCCATGTGGATAAGGTGAGGGATGCCCTGGGCAGCCGGCCCGCTGACCCCACTGACCTGCCGGAGGAGCCCGGTCTCCCCCGGGGATAAAACCAGTAAGCGTCTACCGGGGAGTTTCTCCGCTTCCCGCCGGAACCGCCCTCAACAGTGAGGCACGGCCCGGTAGGCCGGCACCAAAGAAGCCCTTTCCCGCATATGATGTCACTACTTGCGGGAAAGGAGGCCTTAACATGGCAAAGCTGCTGGTCTGGCTTCCGGCGGGAGGCCTGGGCATTATGCTCCTGGTGATGCTGGGGTATGCCTTCGTGGGCGGCAGGAGGGTACCCGGTTTTCCATCCGGTGACAGATCGGGATTGGTGCTGGTTTTGGAAGATTATGAGGAACAGGTGGAGATGCTGGTCCGCTGGCTTGAGTTCCGGCGCCGGTGGTGGGGAAGTCAGGTGGAATTGACCATTGCCCCGGCGGTTGCTGCCGGAGACACTCCGGCAATCTTATCTCGTTTACATAAGGAAGGGAACTTTCAAATTGCGACAGACAGAACGCTCCTTGAGGCTTGCGGGAACAATACAGTGATCCGTTTGGCAGGAAATGAACCTATTCCCTGGGGAGAATTGGCGGGGAAATTGCAGGGAAAGCAGGAAATTCCTGCCTGACAGCCAATATAAGGAGCATGAGGGAAAAGGATTGGAATGTCAAACTGCGGCAGGGCTGTCGAAACTTAATAGAAGGGCTGGTTGCTTTGCTGTACCCTTCCGGTTTGTCCTGTCCCCTGTGCCGGCGGGAGGAGCCTGTTGAGGGGCTATTGTGTGGTGCTTGCCAATTAAGGCTGGAAGTTTGGCGGGAGGAGCCCAGGTGCCGGTGCTGCGGGCGGCCCGGGCCGGGGGAAGGAAAGCTGTGCCGGGATTGCCGGGAGAGCACTCCCCCTTTCCGGCTGGCCCGGGCGGCGGCTCCTTATGACGGGCCCTTTCGCCAGGCTGTTCACCGGCTTAAGTTTCAGGGAGAGCTGTGGCTGGCGGAGCCCCTGGGCCTGTTGATGGCGGAAACCGTGTCCGGGGAGGCAGGGTACGGGGGAACGGAATTGGTGGTGCCGGTACCCCTGCATCCCGGGAAACTGAAGGCCAGGGGCTACAATCAGAGCAGCCTGTTGGGAGAGGTACTGAGCAGGAAACTGCTCCTGCCTTTGGGGGACCGGCTCCTGGTCAAAGAACGGGAAACCAGGGATCAGACCGGGCTGACCAGGAAAGAGCGCTGGGAGAACCTGAAAGGTGCTTTTAGGGTGGACAAACCTCAACAGGTGAGGGGCAAATCGGTCTTGCTGGTGGATGATATCCTGACTACAGGCAGCACGGTAACTCATTGTGCAGGGACTTTGTTGGCGGCCGGTGCTGCGGAGGTTACCGTCATTACCTGGGCGGTGGGTAGCAACCGGTGAAAAGGAAAATTTCGACAGTTACTTGCCTGATTTTGCCATTACATGACAATCCTCGCAGCGCTCCACAGAGCTATCCACAGTGAAAAGCCCATTTTTTCAAGTTATGAACAGGTTTATCCACATTATCCACAGGTTTTTTACCCACTGGGGAATGACAGGAAAACGGATTTCGACATCGATAATTGGGATAAATTGGTAATATAGCCTGTCAAAAGAAGGGACCTGGACAATAAAAGATTGATAAGTTATACGACTAGCTGTATAATTATAGAGGTGAAAACAAGCACATGCCAGAGGAGGTTAATACATTGAGCAGGAGAAACAAAATTTGGATCTTATTGTTAATCTTTGGACTGGTACTCAGCTTAGCAGGTTGCGGCTCCGGTGGCACATCGAGTCAACAGGAAGGGACCGCCGGGGATAAAGTTTATATTGTGGGCGCGGAACCTACTTTCCCGCCTTTTGAGTATACCGATGAAGCTACCGGGGAAATAGTCGGTTTCGATGTGGATTTAATTAAGGCCATTGCCGAGGCGGCCGGCATTCAGGTGGAAGTCCAGTCTTTGGGTTTTGACGGTTTGATTCCCGCTTTGCAAGCAGGCAACATTGATATTGTCATTGCCGGGATGACGGTTACTGAGGAGCGGGCCGCTGCCGTGGATTTCGGTCCCACTTACTGGGAAGCGTACCTGCAGATCGCCGTGGCCGCTGATAATGAGGAGATTAAATCGGTGGAGGACCTGCAGGGTAAGACGGTAGGGGTTCAGATCGGCACCACCGGCGCTTTGAAAGCGGAGGAGCTGAAAAGCGAAGGAATTGTCAAAGAAGTAAAGACTTACAATACGGTGGACGTGGTTTTCCTGGAACTGATGAACGGTACTGTTGATGCGGTGATCAATGACCGGCCGGTTACGGAAATTTATATGGCCCGCAATCCCGGCAAGGTAAAGCTCACCGGTGAGCCTTTTGAAGGTGAGGAATATGCTTATGCCGTGGCGAAAGGCAATACGGAACTCCTGAACAAATTAAACGCCGGCTTGGAAGAAGTGAAAGCCAGCGGCAAATTCGATGAACTGGTCATGGAGTATTTCGGCGGGGAATAAACGGTCCGAGAAAGGATGCCAAGGCTTTAGTGTTTGCTGGGTAGCAAACATTAAAGCCTTACATATTCAGTGGATTATTGATAGCAAAGCTGGGTGATCACGATTGGAAATACTGAACCTCTACCTGACGCACCTGATGAAAGCGGCACCTGCCTTGCTGAGAGGGGCTCTGATTACTATTGAAATCACGGCTATGTCCGTCTTTTTCGGCACCCTCATCGGCCTGGTGGTGGGTTTGGGACGGCTGTCTCCTTCCAAATTGTTATCCAGGCTAGCGGCGGTCTATGTGGATGTGATCCGGGGAACGCCCCTTTTGGTGCAGGTGTTTATTATTTATTTCGGCATCCCGGCCCTGTTGACCCAATTGTCGGAACCGGGGCACACGGTAAGGATTGCTCCCTTTATGGCGGCTATTATTGCCTGCAGCATCAACAGCGGTGCCTATGTAGCGGAGATTTTCCGGGCAGGGATTCAATCGGTGGAAAAAGGACAAATGGAGGCGGCCCGTTCTTTGGGAATGACCAGGGGCCAGGCCATGCGGTATATTATCCTGCCCCAGGCCTTCCGCCGGGTGGTTCCCCCCTTGGGCAACGAGTTTATTGCCCTGATGAAGGACACCTCCATCTTGTCCGCCATTGGTGTGGAGGAATTGGTACGGAAAGGGCAGCTTTATGTCTCCGTCACTTACCAGCCCTTCCCCATTTATGTGGGTATTGCTCTGGTCTACCTGGTATTGACCGTGACCATTTCCCGCTGGGTGGCTTATACGGAAAGGAGGCTGGGGGTCAAATGATTTCCGTGCAAGGTTTGCATAAATATTTCGGTTCCTTGAAGGTTTTAAACGGGATTGACTGTGAAATCAAAGCCCAGGAAGTGGTAGTAGTTATCGGCCCCAGCGGTTCCGGCAAGAGTACTTTTCTCAGGTGTCTCAACCAGTTGGAAGAGGCTACGGCCGGCCGGGTGGTGGTAGATGGAGTGGAAATTACCGACCCCCAATGTGACATTAACAAGGTACGGCAGCGGGTAGGCATGGTTTTCCAGCGCTTTAACCTGTTTCCCCATATGAATGTGCTGAAGAATATCGCCCTGGCTCCCGTCAAGGTGAAGGGGCTGCCCCAGGAGGAGGCGGAGCAAATCGCCAGGGAGCTCCTGGCCAAGGTAGGTCTGCTGGACAACGCGGAGGCACTGCCCGATGAGTTGTCCGGGGGCCAGCAGCAAAGGGTGGCTATTGCCAGGGCTTTGGCCATGCAGCCTAAAATTATGCTCTTCGATGAGCCCACTTCCGCTTTGGATCCGGAAATGGTGGGGGAAGTGCTGGCGGTCATGAAAAGCCTGGCCCGGGAGGGAATGACCATGGTGGTGGTCACCCATGAGATGGGCTTTGCCCGGGAAGTGGCGGACCGGGTGATCTTCATGGATGAAGGGCTGATTGTGGAAGAGGGGGCACCGGAAGCCATTTTCAAAAACCCGCAGCATCCCCGGACCCAGGCCTTTTTGAGTAAGATTCTGTAAGTCCTCCTGAAATAAATTGACAGGGGAGCAAGGGTGTGCTACAATTAGTTCACTTGTGGTCTCCTAGCCCGCAAGAGTTCATTTTAGGAGGAATGGTTAATGCTAGGTAAAGTCAAGTGGTTCAATCAGGAAAAAGGTTTTGGGTTCATCGAAAGAGAGGGTGGTTCTGACGTATTCGTTCACTTCTCTGCAATTCAGGAAGAAGGTTTCAAAACATTGGCTGAAGGACAGGAAGTGGAGTTCGAAATCGTGGAAGGTCCTCGGGGGCCTCAGGCAGCCAATGTTGTTAAATTATAAAGTCTAACCAGCTAGATTTAGTAATTTAACACCGCGACCCCTTGCTCCGGCAAGGGGTCTTTATGATCCCCGGTATTGGTTGTAAGATTCAAGGAATAATAATGGAAAAGATCGACAATGATTATTAATAAAGATGCAAACAAATTGGCAGGATTTTAGGTTGGAGGCGGGGAATCTATACTGACACAGAGATAATATAGGAGCCAGAAAGGAGCGGATTTTATGCGAATTTCAATTCGAGGGAAGAATCTGGAAGTCACTAACGCTCTACGGCAACAAACTGAGAAAAAGCTTAGCAAGTTAGACCGGTACCTGGGGCAGGATACGGAGGCCCAGGTTACCTTCAGTGTAGAAAGGGAATCCCATATAGTGGAAGTTACCATCCGCTTAAACGGATATCTCCTCCGGGGTGAGGAAGCAACCAGTGATATGTACGCTTCTATTGATTTGGTGGTTGATAAACTGGAGCGGCAGCTCAGGAAGTACAAGACCAAGCTGGCCCGGAAGCTGAAGAGTCAGGGCCTGAAGGATTTAATCGCCGAGTACCCCAATGATGTGGAGGAAGAACCGAAACTGGTGCGTACCAAGCGTTTCCCCATCAAGCCCATGCCTGTGGAAGAAGCCATTATGCAGATGAATATGCTGGGACATAGTTTCTTTGTTTTCTCCAATGCGGAATCAGAAGAAGTCAACGTGGTTTACCGGCGGAAAGACGGGAACTACGGGCTCATTGAGCCGGAAATGTAGCTATTGTTCAAGAGACCTTCGGGTCTCTTTTTTATTGCTAAACTACCTTATCCCAACATGTATTAATCGCCGGTTAAAGAGGAGCTCCATTTAGGGATGAGCAGTCGTCCCGGATGCCTCCGAAATCGCATCTTGCGGGTGCTCATACTGCCGATGGAAAGATGTACGCATCTCCCGTTGGAGCGCATATAGTATAACAATCAATCCATGGGAGGTGTTGTTATGACAGCCGGACATTGGTTGTATACCTTGGGAATTCTGGTGGTCGTGGTGACCATGGTTCTAAGGCGTAACGTGCTTATTCCCTGTATCTTATTTACTTTTATGTTGGGTTGGCATTATTTCGGCAGTTTCAGCAAAGGTATTCAGACCATTTTTAATGCCAGCATCGTGGCCGGAGCGGATCTTTTGGGCATTTTCATGATTATCGGTTTAATGGTAGCTTTACTTAAATCTTTAAGTGCCACCGGGGCTGATGAATTGATGGTGGTACCGTTGAAAAGGCTGATGATCGGGCCCTTTGTCAGTTACTTAGTAGTGGCCGGCAGCACCCTCATCGTTTCCCTGTTTTTCTGGCCCACCCCGGCGGTTCCTTTAGTCGGTGCTTTGCTGGCTCCCGTAGCCATCCGGGTGGGCCTGTCCCCCATGCTGGCGGCCATGGCCGTCGCCATCGCCGGGCAGGGATTGGCCCTGGGCGGAGACGTGATTATCCAGGGTGCCCCCGGTTTAACGGCAGCCGCTGCCGGGGTACCTACGGAACTGGTGACCTTTAAAGGGGGAGTACTCTCCCTGGTTGCCGGGGTGATCGCCTTGACCTTGGCTTATCTTTGGAACCGGAAGGAGGTTAGCCACTTCTTGCCTCACGAGTCGGGGACAGGGGTAGACCCGGCTCAAGGGGTGAAGAACTGGACTCCGGGAGAACGGTCTAAGGGGCGCACCCTGCTGCTGCTCCTGGGGATTTCCATGGCCTACGTGATTTACGCCTTGTTCCGCTATGAACTCAGAGGGGGAGATGCTTCAGCCATGTTAGGTGGAGTGGCCCTGCTGGTGGCGGTGATTGCTTCTCTTTTTGTACGGGGGCGTCAGGGCCTGGATGTCATGGCCGATTACCTGGCTGACGGTTTGGTCTTTGCTTTCAAAGTGATGGGTCCCATCATTCCCATTGCCGGTTTCTTCTTCCTGGGGAATCCGGAGGCTTCCGCCAAAATTCTGGGGGAAGAGGCTCCCGGTTACCTTTTTGACCTGGGTCAGATGGCGGCGGAAGTGATTCCCCCCACCGGATTCTTGGCGGCCTTCGGTCTGCTCCTGGTGGGTATTTTGACGGGCCTTGACGGCTCCGGTTTTTCCGGGTTGCCCCTGGTGGGAACCCTGGCGGGAGCCATGGCTGCCGGAGATGCCAATGTGGCCGCAACTTTGGGGGCTATTGGACAAATCGGTGCCATCTGGTCCGGCGGAGGTACCCTGGTGGCCTGGTGCTCCCTGGTAGCGGTGGCCGGCATCATCGGTGTGCCGGTGCTGGAACTGGTCCGCCGGAATTTTGTTCCGGTCATGACCGGGTTGACGGTGGCCACCGTGGTGGCAGTGCTGTTCATGATGTAGCCTTCGAAATGGGAAGCCTACCGGTGTTAATCGGAGGGCTGCATCAACCGGGCTCCGCTGCAGCCGGAGATTAACACCGGTTGGAGTTTTGGTTTCAATTTGTGGCAGCTTGCTGCCCCAAGCCACGTATGACCTCCGTTAGGGCGGAGACTATTTTGTAAGGCTGCCCGGGGGAAAAATTGGTATACTAAAAGCAGAATGGACCGAGGGGGTCATGGAAATGGAATTTTATACTGCTTTGGGCAAGTATTATGATCAGGTGTTTCCCCTGGGGGAAGCCCAGTTGGCTTTTTTGACCAAGTACCTGGACAAGCCCGGTCCGGTGGCCGATTTGGCTTGTGGTACCGGTACCTATGCCAGGGCCCTGGGGGAAAGGGGCTATGCAGTAGCGGCTTTGGATCTGGATGGGGAAATGGTGCGTCAGGCCAAAGAGAAGACCAAAGGACTGCCGGTGACCGTGTTCCGGGCGGATATGCGGGAGGCCGCTTTCCTGCTCCGGGAGAAAGGGCCCTTTGCCGGCGCTTTCTGCATCGGAAATTCCATCGTTCATTTGAGTTCCCTGGAGGAAATTGCCGCTTTGTGCCAGGATGTAGCCGGCCTGTTGAAACCCGGTGGGGTTTTTATAGTGCAGACGGTGAATTATGACTGGGTACTGGCGGAAAGGGTAGCCCAATTGCCCCCCATCATTACGGAAGAAGTGCGGTTTGTGCGTAAATACATCTACGAAAAACCGGGAGATCCCATTGAGTTCCGGGGAGAGCTGACTTATTCCGCCGGGGAGGGAAGCAAAACCCTGGTGAACAGTGTGCAATTGCTGCCCCTGCTCTCCGGGGAGTTGCAGGAGGCCCTGGCAGGGGCCGGTTTTAAGGAAATCTCCCTTTACGGCAACTTTCAGGAAGCACCTCACAGCATTAAGACCCCTGCCACCGTAGCCCTGGCCCGGAAATAGGGCCGGTAGGGGTTATTAGGATGGGAGGAGTAGGAGGGCCCCCCTTATTGTTTAGGCAGCTTTCGTACCACCAATGTCCGCTCCGGGTCGAAGACAGCAGTTACCTCCTGGCCGGGTGAGTATTTTTTCAGCAGGTATTTCTTGTGAGGGACGGTGACGACCAAGGGAAAGCCGCAGTCTAACCAAACTCTAAGCTGGGAACCCTGAGGCCTGAGCTTGGTGATGGTGCCTTTAACGGCATTCCATTGGGGTCCGGGAAAAGCATCCAGTTCAATTTCTTCGGAACGAATCAAGGCATAGGCTTCATCAAGGCCGGAATCCCTGGGGGTGCCGTAGAGCCTGACCTCCGTACCCGCAGGCCGGAATTCCACTTCATCCTCGGCGACAGTGCCTACAAAACCGGGGATGATATTGTCGATTCCCACCAGGGAGGCCGCGGCGGCACTTTGAGGCCGGTTCAGCACATCCAGTACCGTTCCTTGCTGAATAATGGTACCCTCGTGGAGTAGCATTGCCCTGTGGGCCAAAAGGGACAGCTCACTGAAATCATGGGTACAGTAGCCGGTAGTAGTTACCGTTTCTTTTAAGAGGTCAGCCAGGGTTTCCAAAATATCGGCCCGGGAAGCAGGATCCAAAGCCCCTAAGGGTTCATCCAGGAGCAATATTTCCGGTTCCGTAACCAGGGCTTGGGCCAGGCTCACCAGGCAAGTTTCCCCCGGGGACAAGCTGCGGGCAGGCCGGTCCTTCAAGTGACTGAGCCGGAATTGAGCCAGGCAGTTGTCTACTCTTTGTTTGATGAGGTGTTTAGGCACTTTTCTCAGCTTCAGTCCCAGGGCCACATTGTCCCAGACGGAGGTATCCCTCAATACCGGTTCCTGAAAGACCAGGGCCAGTCTCCGCCGCATGGGCACTAACCAGGCTTCCCGGTATTGAACTTCTTCTCCTAAAAGCACCAGGGTACCTTGGCTGGGTTGCTCCAGGAGGCCCAGGGTTTTGAGGAGGGTGGTTTTGCCGGAGCCACTGTATCCCATGATGCCCACTACTTCCCCGGTCCGGATTTGGAGCTGGGGTATATTCAACAATGGTTTGTCATCTTTTAATAATAGCAGGTTTCTGATTTCAACGGCTGTACTCATGTTTCTTCTCCCGTCTTAAGATGATGGTTAGGACAAGGCTCAAAAGGAGCACCGCCAAGAGGAGCAGCAGGCCTAAAGCGAGGGCCATGGCCAGATTGCCCTGGGCTGTTTCCCCGGCAATGGCAGTGGCCAGCACTTGGGTAGAACCGGGAAGATTGCCCCCGGTCATCCAGGCGGCGCCTACTTCGGAAAGAACCCGGCCGCAACTGACCAGGATGGCCCCCAACAGGATCAGCCGGATCTCCCACAGGATCAGGAACAGCAGTTGACGGGGCGAGGCCCCCAAGGCTTTAAACTGCAGGATTAGTTTCGGATTCAGTTGCCGGATTCCTGCCACGGTGAAACCGGTGATGATGGGCAAGATGATTATAGTCTGGGTGATAATCAAGGCGGCAGGGGTGTACAACAGTTTCAGGTTACCTAAAGGTCCCCCGGCGGGCCAAAAGAGCAGGCTCACCAAGAGGCCCACCAGTACGGGAGGAAAGCCCATGCTGCCCTGCAGGACGGTGGTTGCCTGTTTCCTGCCGGGGAAAACTTTAAGTGCCAGCCAAGCTCCCAGGGGAGCTCCCAACAGGGTAGCCAGGGTAATGGCTGCGGCAGCTACCGTAAAGCTTAAACCTGCGATAGACCATATTTCCGGAGCCGGGTTAAGTATTAAGTTTATTGCATTGCTGAAGATTTCAAGCAGAAAACTCATCTAACCACCGTTCTTATTCAAATATTGGGCAAAAGCGGAAAATGTAAATGATTAAATAATGTTCTGGACAAACATGTTAAATACCTTCCGAATTAGGGGAAAATTGACATTTACTCTAAATAGCGGTTGCTTGTAATCAGGTTCACATTCTTATATATTGATAATAACCTCGTGTCATTGGTTTGGGTAATATTTTACAAAGGGGTTGTGGTGGATGCAGCTAATTTTGGCCCAAAAAACAATACAGCAGGTGGCGGAAGCAACTTCAGCCGTGCTGGGACTTGGTGTTACCGTCTTGGACCGGAATTTAAGGCGGATCGCCGGTACCGGTCCCTACCGGGAGTTGGTAGGCAGCGTTGCTGACAAGGCATCCTCCTTTGGAGAGGTGCTGGTGGAAGGGCGTACGGTGATCGTCAACAAGGCTGCTCAACATCCTGCCTGCAGGACTTGTCCACAACGCCTGGAGTGCACGGAAAGGGCACATATTTGTACTCCCATTAAAGTAGACGGTGAAGTTTTTGGGGTTTTTGGCATCATCGCCTGGACGGAAAAGGAAAGGGAACAATTATTAAAGGGACAGGCCGGTTATGCCCGTTTTATTGAAAAGATGGCGGAACTGATCAGTTATCGCATTTCGGAGCAAAAAATACAAGAACAATTACAGGACGCTCTTCATCAGCTGGAAGAGATAGTCAATGCGGTGCAAGACGGGCTGTTATCGGTAGACTGTGAGGGAAAACTGATTACCGCCAACAGGGTGGCCAGGGATTTGCTGGGCCTTACCGCTAAAGAAGGTAAGTTGCCTGCCAAGTTGCCCATTTTTCAAACATTACAAAACGGAAAACCCATTCACAATAAAGAGGTCAAATTGGAGACGGGAGGTGCCAAGGTTCATGTGATGATGTCCTGTTTCCCTGTTAAGCGGGAGCAGACCTTGATCGGGGCCGTGGCTACCGTTAAGGATTACCGGGACGTCAAAAAAATGGTGAACCGTTTAGTCACCAATCAAGCTACTTACACATTTGAGGACATCCAGGGCAGGAGTCCGGCCCTGGTCCGGGTCAAGGAATTGGCCCTGAAAGCTGCGGCTCAGGATTCCACGGTGTTGATTCAAGGGGAAAGCGGCACCGGCAAGGAGCTCTTTGCTCAAGCCATTTGCAACGCCGGTCCC
>JAAZDD010000202.1 GCA_012512955.1 Clostridia bacterium | reverse complement strand
CCGCCGCCTTGAGGCGACCATCTGCTTTAACCCTGATGCTGCTGTCGTTATATTCGAGGACGGTGGCTCCCATTTCTTTTAACTTGGCGATGACCGGCTCTACATGCTCGGCGATCACATTGCTTATATGTACATCTCCCCTGGTAATAGCCGCAGCCACCATGTGGGTACCTGATTCGATCCGGTCAGGGATAATGGTGTGTTCTGCCGAACCTAATTTCTCCACGCCTTCGATTTTGACGGTATCCAACCCTGCCCCTTTAATCCGGGCCCCCATGGCATTGAGGCAATTCTGCAAATCCACAATTTCCGGTTCCCTGGCCGCATTTCTGATAACTGTATTCCCTCGGGCCAGGACGGCGGCCATTATCAGATTTTCCGTAGCACCTACGCTGGGAAAGTCAAGGTGGATCTCCGCCCCCTTCAGGTTTGGCGCTTCCAACTCCACGTAACCGAACTTCTCCGTCACCTTCGCTCCCATGGCCCGAAACCCTTTTAAATGTAAATCCATGGGACGGGAACCGATGGCGCAGCCTCCCGGATAAGCCACCCGTACTTTCCGAAACCGGCTGAGCAGTGGCCCTACAACTAAATTGGAGGCCCTTAATTGCCGCATCAAAGATTCCGATACCTCTTTCGGTTCCACTTGATCTCCCCTGATGGTCATGGTAGTACCGGAACGATTGACAATTGCCCCCAGATGGGTTAAAATCCGCTCCATCATGGTCACATCCCGGATATTGGGAACCTGATAAAGAGTCACTTCCCCCCGGGTCAGCAAACAAGCAGCCATGATGGGGAGAATGGCGTTTTTGGCACCGCTTACACGCACTTCACCAACTAAACGATTACCTCCCATAACAATGAATTTTTCCAAGGATACTCACCCCCGGCAGATACGATCCTCTCCCAATATTTGAATCTCCCTTTTTAATTCAATGCCAAATTTGTTGGCCACCGCCGACTGCATTTCTTCAATCAAAGCCAGCACATCAGCCGCAGTAGCCCCCCCTTTGTTAATGATAAAGTTGGCGTGTTTTTCCGCCACCTGGGCTCCTCCCCTGGTCAGGCCTTTGACGCCGGCCATTTCCAACAACCGGCCGGCTGCTTCACCCTGGGGATTGACAAAGACACTGCCGGCACTGGGCCGGTTCCAGGGCTGCTTGCTCCGGCGATACCGCAGGTTTTGTTCCATCCGTTCTTTGATCAGTTCCCGGTCTCCGTGGGACAGCCGGAAACGGACCCTGGTCACATAACTGAAATTACCCTGCAGGCTGCTGTTCCGGTAACCCATTTGCAGTGCCATCAGCGGCAACCGGCGAAACTTCCTGTCGGGACCGAAAATTTCCACCTGAGTCACTACCTGCTCCATACACCCGCCATGGGCACCGGCATTCATCACCACTCCCCCGCCAACAGTACCAGGAATACCAATCATAAACTCCAGCCCGGTAAGACCGTATTTCAGAGCCTCACGGGCTAAAAGAGGCATCATTGTTCCTGCTTCCGCCACCAGGCTTTCCCCGTCCACTTCTATTTTTTTCGGACCGCCTCTTAGTTTAAGGACCAGCCCGGGAATACCTCCGTCCCTGACCAGCACATTGGAACCGTTACCCAAAATGGTTACCGGCAGCCCTCTCCTCTCGGCAAACACCAACAAAAAGGGGATTTCCTCCACTTCCGCAGGAATCACCAGCAGATCGGCCGGTCCTCCAATCCGAAAAGTGGTATGATTTTTCATCGGTTCATTAACTAAAACTCTTCCTTTTATTTGCTGCTCCAACTCTCCGGCCAACATTGCCAAACCCATCCCAACACCTACTTCCCTTAACGGCCCTAGTCCTGAAGCTTTTGCAAGAGCTTAAGACCCACCTGCCAGATATCACCGGCTCCCAAAGTGAGCACCAGATCACCGGGCCGGCAATGTTCTTTCAGATAGGCAACTATTTCCTGGAAGCCGGCCAAATAGAGTACATTAGTGCTTTCAGCCTGAGCGGCTTCCACAATCATTTCCGCCGAAACCCCAGGAATAGGGCTTTCACCTGCCGCATAAATATCAGTAACGATCACTTGATCGGCATCTTTAAAGGCTTTGCCGAACTCCTGAAATAACTGTTTCGTGCGGGAAAAGCGGTGGGGTTGAAACACGGCCCATAGAAAACGAGGATTCAGTTGTCTGGCGGCCTCCAAAGTAGCCATGACCTCCGTAGGATGATGAGCATAATCATCCACCACCTTAATCTCCCGGGCAGTGCCCAGGAGTTGAAAACGTCGTTTAGCACCTTTGAAGGTGGCTAGAGCCTCCACTGTTTTTCTGAAGGATAACCCCAGTTCCAGGCACACCGCCAGGGCAGCCAAAGCATTATAAATATTGTGCTTACCCGGGACCGTCAGTTCCAAAACGCCCAGATAAGTACCTTTATACTGAATTGTCGCTTTGGAACGGGTCGCGGTTAATTCCAGCTGTACCGCCCGGTAATCGGCCCCGTCGTCAAATCCATATGTAATCGTTTTTTCCTGACCCTTAATCAAAGCCTGGAGCACCGGGGAATCATTGCAGACCACTGCAAAACCCCCGGGGGACACCTGGGCCAGAAAATCAGCAAAAGCCTTTACCAAATTATCAAAAGACCCGTAGTAATCCAAATGATCATCTTCCACATTGGTTACTACTCCTATGTAAGGACGGAGTTTTAAAAAGGAACCGTCACTTTCATCTGCTTCCACCACCATGTACTCACCAAGGCCTTGCTTCGCATTTTCCCCAATATTGTTTACTTCTCCTCCAACCACCACCGTGGGATCCCAACCGTTTTTTTCCAAACACCAGGCAATCATGGAGGAAGTGGTAGTCTTGCCGTGAGAACCGGCCACGGCGATGCCTTTTCCCTGCTGCAGCAGCTCCGCTAATAATTCGCCCCTCCGGATCACCGGGATTCCCAGTTCCCTGGCCTTTTGCAGCTCCGGATTGGTTTCTTTGATAGCTGATGATATTACCACTCTTTTCACGGCAGGGAGCAAATGTTCCGGCCGGTGGCCCTTAAACACGGCGGCCCCTAAAGAAGATAGTTTTTTGGTTGTCTCGTTGGCAGCCAAATCGCTGCCGCTGACTGTATAGCCCCTCTCCAGCAACAGTTTGGCCAGGCCGCTCATGCCTGCCCCGCCAATGCCGATAAAATGGATGAACTCTTTCTGCCTTACCTGCTCGATCACCATTTCAACTCCTTCCTCCATCGCAGACAGATATTGCAGTCTCTATCTTCATGAGCATCTTATGCAACGGATAAAATTTTGGTTACCAAGGGTTGTCCATTCAGTGATCAGTCACCGGGAACATTAGTTAACGGTTACTGACCAATGACATGATCTGTTCAACAATGAGATCCACGGCCTTTGGGTTGCCTAGAGCTCTAGCTTCCTTACCCATAGCCTCCAGGTGCTCCCGGTGGTCAACCAGTTCCTTAATCCGGTTGACCAATGTGACTCCGGACAGGTCTTGCTCCTTGATCATCATGGCCGCACCGCTGTCCACCAGGGCCTTGGCATTATATTCCTGGTGGTTTTCAGCAGCAAAGGGGTAAGGAATTAAAAGGGACGGCAATCCTTTGGCCATGATTTCCGCCAGGAAACTGGCCCCAGCCCGACCGATGACCAGATCGGCAACACTCAAAGCTTGTTCCATCTGGTGCACATAGGGCATTATCCTAATATTGCCATAATCTGACAAGTCTATTCCCTCTCGCGCCAAGTCCGCCAGGTACTCCTCATAACCGGCGGGGCCGGTGATATGGAGCCAGTGCAGGTCGGTCCTGTCCTTCATTTCCTTGTATACAGCCAGCATGGCCCGGTTGATGCTCCGAGCTCCTTGGCTACCGCCCACAATCAGAATCCGGAAACCCTCTTTTAAGCCTAAACCGGCGAGACCTTCCTCTCTCGTAGTATTCATTATTTGACTGCGAATGGGAAGACCTGTGGTGACAATCTCCCTACCGGCAGGAAACAAAGAAGCTGATTGGGGAAAAGTAACGCAGATCCGGTCGGCGACCCGGGCCAACAACCGGTTGGTTAACCCGGGATAGGCATTCTGTTCATGGAGCAAGGTAGGAATCCCCAGTTTTGCAGCAGCCAAAACAACGGGGCCACAAACGTAGCCTCCCGTCCCCAGTACCAGTGCCGGTTTAATTCTTTTCAGATGACGGCGGGCCTGAAAATAGCCCTTGCCGGTTTTCACCAGAGCCACGGCTGTACTG
>JAAZDD010000201.1 GCA_012512955.1 Clostridia bacterium | reverse complement strand
GCATAAAAAAAATCGGGCTGCCTTATGAGGCAACCCGACTTACCCGCAATCCCACCGTCACCGCCAGTATGAACATTACACCGGACCCGAAAAGATAGGCGGCATTCAGACCCAAGTTTAAAGCGCCCACGCCCATGGAACCCGCAATCACTCCCAGGGAAAACAGGGCATAAAAGAGGCCGAAAGCTTTGCCCCGGTGGTTTTCTGCCACTGAGCGCACAATAATATTGTTCATGGAGGGAAACATGAAGGCAAAGCCCAGGCCGAAGATCCCCATTGCCCCGTAGATGAGTGCCGCATCTACCACAACAGCCAGTACCGCCAGGGACAGGGAGATGATGACCATCCCTGCCAGGGTTAATTTTTGGGGATCGTACCGGTCGAAAATATTGTTGGTGGGCAGGAGGAAAACGGCAATGGCAACGATGCCGAAGGTGCTGATCATGGTCCCGGCGGCGGCCACACCCAGGGACAGTTCCTGGACCTTCAAAGGCAGCACATAAGTGACAACCCCCAGGGTGAAGGTTACGGCAAAACAACCGATATAGGCATTGACCAGGGACCTGTTTTTAAACAGGAAGGAGAACCCTTCTGTTTCCTCTTCCCGTTTGCCCCCGGTCCCGGGTCGGTGCAATTGACCGGGCACCACCAAACCCGCCAGAGCGGCACAAGCCAGCATCAATAAGGAAACAAACACAAAGATCCAGGACAAACCCAACCTGCCCCCCACAATGCCGCTGAAAGCCGGCCCCAGAATAGCAGCGGTACCGACCACCGCCCCCGATTGGGCCATATCTTTCCCTTCCCGGCCTGCTTTGGTCAACTGGGCCATCAGGGTAAAAGCACTGGGAGCCAGGAGGCCCGCCGTCAATCCATGGGCGGATCGCAGCAACACCAACTGCTGTCCTGTTTTAACCCGGGTATAGACCAGCAGGATCAAGGCAGTCAACCCCAACCCCAGGGTCAATACTTTTTTGGCACCGATCCGGTCAATGGACCGCCCCGCCAGCACATTCCCCAACATATTGGTCACCGAATAGACGGCCACTGCCAGCCCCATGACAAAAGGCGCCGCTCCCAAGTCCTTGGCCATGGGGGTAATGATGGGCAGTTGGGTAAACATGTCAAAAAATGCCACAATCACAAAAAGATTGATCAATAATTTCAACGGGCTCCCTCCTCAGCCTCATTTCCCCAAAAAGATGACAGAAATGAACAAGCAGGACCGTATCCTGCTTGCCGCTAGCCGCTATCCTATTACCTGTTGCCCAAGGATTACCTTTGGGCCATGGGAGTGTAACTACGTCTGGGAGCAACGCTCTTATAAGCCGGTCTGATGATTTTGCCGCCGTTGATCAGTTCTTCAATCCGGTGGGCACTCCAACCGGAAATCCTGGCTACGGCAAAGATAGGCGTAAATAACTCAGTGGGAATTCCCAGCATCTTATAAACGAAGCCGGAATAGAAATCCACGTTGGCACTGACGCCTTTATAGATCTTCCGTGTTTTGCCGATGATTTCCGGAGCCAGTTTTTCCACGGCGGAGTATAATTTGAATTCTTCTTCCAGACCCTTGTCCTTCGCCAGTTTTTCGCACATTCTTTTCAGGATGATGGCCCTGGGGTCGGAGATGGAGTAAACCGCGTGTCCAATACCGTAGATCAAACCGGTCCCGTCAAAAGCCTCTTTATTGAGAATCTTCATCAAATAAGCGGCGATTTCTTCCTCGTCGTTCCAGTCAGCCACATTGGCCTTGATATTCTCAAACATTTGCACCACTTTCAGATTGGCGCCTCCGTGCCTGGGACCCTTTAAGGCACCAAGAGCAGCGGCCATCGTCGAATAGGTGTCAGTATGGGTGGAGGTGATCACATGGGTGGTAAAGCTGGAGTTATTCCCCCCACCGTGATCCGCCTGGAGCACCAAAGCCAAGTCCAGCAGGGTCGCTTCCAACTGGGTAAACTGGTTATCTGGCCTCAGCATGTGCAGTATATTTTCCGCCGTACTTAACTCCGGTTTGGGACTGTGGATAATGAGGCTGCTGTCATCGTGGTAATGGATATGGGCCTGGTACCCGTAAACGGCCAGTAAGGGGAAGCAGGCGATCAAATGGAGACACTGGCGCAGTACATTCTTGATGGAAATATCATCAGCCTGATCATCATAACTGTACAGGGCCAGCACGCTTCTGGCCAGGGTATTCATCATATCCCGGCTGGGCGCCTTCATGATGATGTCCCGGACAAAACTCTTGGGCAGGGTCCGGTAACCGGCCAGCAAATCCTGGAACTCCTTCAGCTCACTTTCTGTCGGCAAATCACCGAACAGCAAAAGATAGGTAGTTTCCTCAAAGCCGAAACGTCCTTCATCCAAAAAACCTTTGACCAAATCGGCAATATTGATCCCCCGGTAATAGAGTTCACCGGGAATGGGCACCACTTCGCCCTCGTCAATAATATAGGAATGTACTTCGGCAATCTCCGTCAGTCCTGCCAGCACTCCCCTGCCGCTGACATCGCGAAGCCCACGTTTTACTTGATACTTGTCATATAATTCCGGGTTAATCTGACTGCACTGCTCAGCCAACCGACTCAATTTTTCCAGCATATGGGCATCAAACCTTTCGCTATCCTTTATTCCATTAAATTATTACTTCATTATATCATTGTTTACGGAGCAAAAGGAAGACCTTTTTTTTGCAAATTAAAAAGCCCCGGGTCCCTTGGCGGAAGGGGAGGATGGAATCCGCCAAGAAACCGCAGAGGCTCCTCAATAAAACAGGCAGGACTTAAGCCAGGGACTGGGCCACCAGTTCCGCCAGGTCCATGGCAGCCATTTTGCCTTCTTCATCTTTGGCTTTCAGCCCGTCGGTCATCATGGTGAGGCAGAAAGGACAAGCGGTACCAATCAGGTCAGCGCCCGTAGTCATCGCCTGCTCCGTACGGGCATCATTGATGTTCGTACCGATGGTTTCCTCCAGCCACATCCGGCCGCCGCCTGCGCCGCAGCAGAAGCTCTTGTCATGATGACGAGGCATCTCCACTAAGCGGGCACCGGGCAGGGAGGACACAATTTGCCTGGGAGCGGTATAAATATCATTGTAGCGGCCCAGGTAACAGGAATCGTGGTAAACCACACTCTTGCCCAAATCGCCGGACAGCTTAATCCTGCCGGAGGCAATCAGGTCATTGATCAACTGGGTGTGGTGAATTACTTCAAATTCGCCTCCCAACTGGGGATAATCCACTTTGAAGGTCTGGAAGCAATGGGGACATTGGGTGATGATCTTCTTCACTCCATATCCCTTCATGGTTTCAATGTTTTCCTCGGCCAACATATTGTACAGGTATTCGTTGCCCAACCGGCGGGCAGAATCCCCGCAGCACTTTTCCTCGATGCCCAGGATCCCGAAGCTGATCCCTGCTGCCTGCATGATCTTCACCAAGGCTTTGGACACTTTCTGGTTCCGGTCGTCAAAAGCACCGGCACAACCGGGCCAATACAGATACTCCACCTCTGCATTTTCGTCTAAAGTGGGAATACCGAGACCTTCCGCCCAGTTAGCCCGGTCCGCATAGCCCACACCCCACGGGTTAGCGTTATTCTCCATATTCCGGAAAGCCAACTGCATTTCCGCCGGGAATTCACTTTCCGTCAAGGTGAGATAACGTCTCAGCTCCAGTGTCTTGTGAATATGCTCAATCATGGCCGGGCACTGCTCCTGGCAGGCACGACAGGTGGTGCAGGCCCAGATTTCATCTTCCGTCACTACATCCCGCACCAGGTTCTCCTCGAACTCAGCAATTGCTTCCGAACCGGCGGCCACTTCCAGTTGAGCCCCTTCCTTGGCCAAAGCTTCCCTGGCGGTGACCAGGTGGGGTGCCTTGGCATGAAGATGGGTGCGCATATTCTGCACCATCTTTTTGGGAGACAAGGGCTTACCGGTCAGGTAAGCAGGGCAGTTATCCTGGCAGCGCCCGCAGCGGACACAGGCATCAAGATCAAAAAGATGCTTCCAGGAGAAATCCTCAATCTTGTCTGTCCCGTAGACCTCAATATCTTCATCCTCAAAATCGATAGGTGTCATGGTTCCCGGAGGGGTCAGAGGACTGAAGAATTGATCCGCAGGCATCAGGATAATATGGATTAACTTGGAATAGGGCAAATAGGCGATAAAAGCCATTGCGATAAACATGTGGAACCACCAGAGAAACTTGTGCAGGAACTGCTGGGCTTCCACACTCATGCTGTTAATCAGCAGGGACACCAGATAACCGATGGGCTGCCAGGCATACCAGGGATCGTTGGTGGCGGAAATGCGCAATCCTTCCACCACAAATCCGGTCACAATGATCACTCCGATTAACAGGAGGGCCCAGCCGTCATCATTCCGGTTATCCAAACGGTCAGGTTTGACTACATACCGGCGCCAGGCAAAAACAAGGACACCGATTAAAGCAAACAGGCCGGCAAACTCCAAAGCCAGGGAGAGAACCAGATAAAAATTGCCGTAAAAAATTTGCAGGCCCAGGTCAGCCTGGAGAAACACTACCGTGGTCCCGAAAACCATTATTACAAAACCCCAGAACAGGAAGAAATGCATCCAACCGGGCAGCTTATCCCTGAGAATACGGGTGTGCCCGAATGTCTGGGTCACCATGGTCTTCAGGCGCCGTCCTATTTCATCGGTCCTCAGTTCCGTTTTACCCAAGCGCCACAAAAGATACTGCTGATAAAAACCGTAAATAAAGATAGCCAGTGCCACGGCAAAAACCGCATACAGCCACAAATGTCCTGATATATTCCAATATAGTTCCCTTGTTGCCACTTCGCCGGCGGGGACCATTGGGGTTCACCCCTTTCTCATAATTGAACAAGTCTTTTGGTAATAAGGGTTGCCGCTTCACCCTTCCTTTTCCGGATGAACCGGCAACCCTGTCCCTGTTATCAAAGGCAAGCCGGCGGCCGGCTGGCGGGCTCCCGAGGAAACCAAGCATCCGGCCACCGGAGACAGGCCACTGAATTAAGCCATTACTTTCCTACTACTTTTTGTAATTCCTCTTTCAGCACCGGCAATACCTGGAACAAGTCCCCTACGATGCCGAAATCGGCTACCTTGAAAATATTGGCCTCCGGAGCCTTGTTGATGGCAACGATGACCTTGGAGGAACCCATACCTGCCAGGTGCTGGATGGCTCCGGAGATGCCTACGGCAATGTACAGGATGGGGGAAACGGTTTTTCCGGTTTGCCCCACCTGGTCACTGTGCTCTCGCCAACCGGAATCTACAGCTGCCCGGGAAGCACCTACCGCTGCTCCCAGGATGTCAGCTATTTCTTCCAACATGGCAAAGTTTTCGGGCCCTTTCATCCCCCGGCCGCCGCTGATGATGATTTCCGCTTCCGTCAATTCCACCCGGCCGGTGGCCTTCTCCACAATCTCCCTGATCAAGACCCGCAGGGCTTCCGGATCAATCTCTACCGGTACCTGCACCACTTCCGGATTCTTGCTTCCTGCCGGGGTAAAGCTTCCCAGGGCGTTGGGCCGGAAGGTGGCCAGCATGGTTCCGCCGCCGCTTTTTACGGTGGCAAATGCTTTACCGGCATAGATGGGCTTGGTCAGGACCAGTTCACCGGCTTCCACCACTGCGGCGGTACAGTCACTGGCCAAACCGGCTTCCAGCTTCTGAGCCAGGCGGGGTGCCAAATCCTTGCCTACCGCCGTATGACTCAACAATACATAATCAGGTTGTTCTTTTAACAGTATTTTGCCGATGACATCACTGTAAGCACCGGTGGTATAATTGGCCAATTTCTCATCATCGGCCACAAAAATTTTATCCGGACCGTAGGAGGCTACCTCATCCACCAGCCCTCCTACGTTTTGGCCTGCAATCACTGCCGCAAATTCCGCCCCCAGTTGATCAGCAAATTGGCGGCCTGCGCCTAATACTTCGTAAGTGGCTTTTCTTAAAGCCCCATTTTTCTGTTCTACAATGACAAAGACTTTGCCCATGATTTCCCCTCCCCTATATAACCTTTGCTTCTTTGGTCAAAAACTCCACCAATTGACGTACAGTGTCCGCAGGCTCTCCTTCCACCACTTTGCCCGCCTGTCTGGCTTCCGGCAATTGGTAGCCAACAATCTTGGCCTTGGCTTCTTCCGCCGACAGTCCCAGATCCTGGAGAGTCACTTTTTTCAGTTCTTTTTTCTTGGCTTGCATGATTCCCTTCAGAGAGGGGTAGCGGGGCTCATTGAGGCCCTTTTGGGCAGTAATCACTGCAGGCAGGGGTACTTCCAACACCTCTACCGCTCCGTCCCCTTCCCGGTGACAGACGGCTTTTCCGTCTTCCAATTCCAGCTTGGTCACCACATTGGCCTGAGGCAATCCCAGAATTTCCGCCAGTCTTCCCGGTACCTGGGCACTCTGATCATCAATGGCCACCCAACCGGTGAGGATCAAATCATACTCCATTCCTTCCAGGGCTTTGGCCAGCACTTTGGCAGCTACATAATGATCTACCTCAGCCAGGGCAGGATCACTGATCAACACCGCCTTGTCGGCACCCATGGCCAAGGCCTGGCGGATGGCCTCCTGGGCTTTGTCGCCGCCCATGGAAACGATGGTCACTTCCCCGCCTTTGGCTTCCTTAATCCGGATTGCTTCTTCCACAGCAAACTCGTCATAAGGATTGATGATTAAATTGACACCTTGATCGCTGACCTTTCCGTCGCCGGTAAGTTGGATTTTGGCTTCGGTATCGAAGGTCTGTTTGATTAACACTACAATGTTCAAAAGGAATCCCTCCTTAAATTAATATCTTAATTAAATCAACCTGCCTTAACAGTGAAAACCCTTGACCGGTCCTGACCTCCTTTCCTCAGGCAAAAAGCTGTTTGGCAATCACCAGCCTTTGAATCTGGTTGGTGCCTTCAAAAATCTGCATTATTTTGGCATCCCGCATGTACTTCTCCACGGGATAATCCCTGATGAAACCGTAACCGCCCAGGACCTGCACCGCCTGGGTGGTCACCTCCATGGCCACATCGGAGGCAAAAGCTTTCGCCATCGCCGCCTCTTTGGTAAAGGGCAAGCCCTGCTCCAGCTTGCAGGCGGCCTGGAAGACCAAGTGCCTGCCGGCCTCCACTTTCATAATCATATCGGCCAGCATATTTTGAATGGTTTGGAAATCCCCGATGGGTTTGCCGAATTGCCGTCGTTCCCGGGCATAGTTGAGAGCCGCTTCAAAAGCAGCCTGGGCTATACCGATCGACATGGCTCCCACGCCGGGCCTGGCTAAATCAAGAGCCTCCATGGCCAACACAAAGCCTTGCCCCTCCCGGCCCACCAGGTTGTTCACGGGCACCTTTACCTCTTCCAGAATAATCTCCCGGGTATCGGCCGCCCTGATGCCCATTTTCCTCAACTTCTTCCCAAACCTCAGTCCCGGAGTACCCCGGGGAACCACAAAGGCGGAAATACCTTTGGCTTTTTTGGAACGATCCGTGGAAGCAAAGACCAAATAAAATTCCGCACTGCCGCCGTTAGACACAAAAGCCTTGGTGCCGTTAATGACATATTCCCGGCCGTAGCGAACTGCCGTGGAAGTGATGGAAGCAGCATCTGAACCGGCCTCCGCTTCCGTCAGGCAGAAAGAAGCCAGGCCGCCACCCTCCCCGATAGGAGGCAAAAACCGTTTTTTTTGCTCGTCGCTTCCTGCCAACAGCAGCGGGTAAGCAGCCAAAGCAGTAGCGGCCGATGTTACGGCCACACTGGCACATCCTTTGGCCAGTTCCTCCAGTACGATACAGATACCCACGGCATCCAATCCTGAACCGCCGTATTCCACCGGAGTGTTGAGGCTCTGAAGACCGTACTCTGCCAGCCGTTTGATTAAAAAAGGATCCAATTCCTCTTCTTCATCCATCTTGAGGGCCACAGGGCTGATTTCCTGCCGGGCAAACTCCCGAGCCATTTTCTGTAATGCCAACTGTTCATCACTGAGCCGATAATCCAATGGTCCCGGCACCCCCTACTCCAGTCTGGTACAACTAAAGTAGCAAAAACGGTGCCATAATGTTCTGTTAATTTGCTTAATTCAAAAAGAAGGTCATAAAACTAATGCCGGCAAGGCTTTACCCCTTGCCGGCATTTCCAAGCCGGGTCAGAAAAACAAGAATTGTATGATAATTTGCATTACCATGTGTAGCATAAATAGGACAGGAAGCAGGGAAACCCCCTCGCCAATCCCTTGGACAACGTTCTAAAAACCTTGACAACTGCTACCTAGGCTCGCCAAACCTATAAAGCACAAAGACCAAAAAGCGCATGTCTCTGTTTTAGGACATATGTCCTATTTAGTCGACATTCCCTTTCCTTGGCTAACCCAGGCCATGCTGCTTTAATTTGCGATACAGCAGGGAACGGTGGACCCCCAAGATACGGGCGGCAGCCACTTTGTTATAGTTAGTGTAGGACAAGGCATTTTTGATGGTTTCCCTTTCCGCCTGCTCCCCCGCTTCCGCCAAGGTACCGACAGGCATGGCCGATACCTTTTGCCTGAAAGGAGCCTCCGTCCCCGACAGCCCTTTAAAATCCTCCACATCCAGGACATCATTCATGGACAAGGCAATGGCCCTCTCCAGGCTGTTTCTTAGCTCCCGGATATTGCCGGGCCAATCATACTGCACCAGCAGGCTTTCCGCCTGGGGAGTAATTCCTTTGATCTTCCGGCCCAGTTCCGTCCCCAAAGTTTTTAAGAAATGCTCAATCAAAAGGGGAATATCCTCCCGCCGGTCCCGTAAAGCCGGCAGGTGCAGGTCGATCACATTTAAGCGATAATATAAATCTTCCCTGAACTCTTTGTCCTTGACCATCTGCTCCAGGTCTTTATTGGTGGCGGCAATGACCCGCACATCCACCCGGACCACATCGGTCCGTCCTATTTTCTCCACTTCCCGCTCCTGCAGCACCCTGAGGAGCTTGGCCTGCATGGCCAAGGGCATGTCTCCTATTTCATCAAGAAAGATGGTGCCCCCATCGGCCAGTTCAAATTTACCCAGTTTGCCCCCTTTTTTGGCCCCGGTAAAAGAACCTTCCTCATAGCCGAACAATTCCGACTCCAGCAAGTGCTCCGGCACGGCGGCACAGTTCACCTTAATGAAAGGTGCGTTACGGCGGGGACTGGCACAGTGAATGGCGTGGGCCAGGAGTTCCTTGCCGGTGCCGCTCTCACCGCTGATCAGGATGGTGGAATTGGTCCGGGCGGCCACCTGTGCCTCTCTTTTCAGCCATTTAATCCGTTCTCCCCTGCCGATCAGATTGTCAAAGGTATATTGATAATCCCTGGTCCGGGTTAACTCCTGCTTGTAGTAGGAAAGGGAACGCCTGGTCTTCTTCTCCAGCGCCTGCAGCGCATCATTACCGGTGACGATGCCGATCACCCGGTTATGCTCGTCTACAATGGGGAGGCGGGAGACACCTTGCCGCAAAGCCAGGTTGTAGGCTTGTTCTACCGGTGTATTTGGCCCTACGGTTACCACCCGTCGAATCATGATGCTTTCCACCGGCAAATCGAGACTGAGATTTTTTTCGATGATATCCAGCAAGTGAGACTTGGTAAAGAGGCCCTGAATGACTCCGTTCTCGTCAACAACCGGCAAGCTGTAAATTTGATTATTACGAAAAAGACTGACCGCTTCTCTCAGGGTAGCACTTCCTTGAACGGTGATCACCGGTTGGGTCATGATATCTGACACCAGCATGCAACAACCCCCTTTCCTTCGGAATATTCTCCAAAAGGGGACAAAAACCTTCCTTTTCCGTTGTGGGCAGCGGGCAAAGGGAAATACTCAGGAGCCGCCATGGCGCCCCTTTCTCAAACGGGACCATAGGCGGGCCAACAGACCTTTGGAATTAAAGTGTACTTGGGAGGTATCTCCCGGTTCCGGCACCGGAATAATCCCCAAACCGGAGCCTAAGGGAACCCTTCCCTGGGTACGTTCCATCTTCCCTTCCCTTATATAATCCACCGTTACGTAAAAAGACCGGAAAGCCAACTGCCGGTTCAACTCCCACTTACTGTTCACCGGCTCCCCATCAAGCTGAAAGATAATATCCCCGGTCATGAGTCCCATCCTGGCGGCGGGGGAACCGGGCTGGACATCCAAAATCATTACCCCCTGTTCCGGCCGGCAGTACAAGGGTTCTCCCCGCAGTTCTTTTTGCTGGCCTTTCAGAATCAGGTACTCATGCCCCAATGGACCAAATAAAGCAGCCAACCAGGCCACCCATTCCCAATGGGAGGCAACAACGGCCAGGACCAGGAGGACCACACTGTAAACCGCCAGTCGCTCTGCCGACCAGCGGCTTTTCCCGGCCGGAGTATCCGTTACGGCCAGATCCCCGTAACCCAGGGCAGCTACCACGGGAAGCATGGTATATACTGCGTGAGGGTTGTGAGCAAAAGTGGAATTGATCAGGGGCCACCAGTCAGGCATGGCGATTAACCCTTGAGCGGACCGGTCCAAAAAAGCGCCGGGAATGATCCACATGATTACCAGAGGGATGGGCCAAAACCGCTGTAAATTGAAACCGCCCACCACCCGTCCCTGTCCCAGACCGGCATAAACAGGCAGGGCCCCCAGGTGGCCGCTGAACAAAATCAGGATACTTTCCACCAAATGAAGGATGGCTACCAAACCCATTAACTGGGGCACCTCCACCTTGGGGAAACCTGTCAACAAATAACTGAGAGACAACAACCCACCCGCATAGGAAAAACAGAGGTAGCGAGGATTAACCAGGAACAGGATTATAGCCAAAAGCCAAAGATAGTTAATACCGATATTGTTCAAGGTCACACCCGCAATGACCATCAGAATACTGCCCACAATACCGCCGAAAAAACCGAGGGCAGTGGCTTTAAGCACATCCCCCCAGATAGTGCCGGAGGCCCTGGCGTCCAGACCGTAAAGTTGTTTTTTGGCATGATGCATCCTCCGGTACATCACCGCCACCAAAATCACCGCAAACAAGAAATAGAACAGAAATTCCAGGCTGAAGATACGGCGAATGATTTCAAAAAATATTTTAATCCAAAGGATCACGGGGTTCACCACCCTAACTGCCGCCCGTTACGGCCGGAGCAATTCCAGTGCTTTAGCCAGCTGGGGATCCCGGTCCACAGCGGGAGCATGGACCAGGGCTTCATGCTGCTCCTCAGGGGTCAGTTTTATTTCCACATCGGGCACAATCCCCACTTCGTGAATATCGTGCCTCCCAGGGGTCAAATATTTGGCCGTGGTCAACTTCACTGCCGCTCCGCCCGTTAGCGGGAAGACTGTCTGCACCAGGCCCTTGCCGAAGGTGGTCTCACCCACCAGTTGACCGGAGCCGGTATCCTTGATGGCTCCCGCCACAATTTCCGAAGCGCTGGCACTGCCGCCGTTGACCAGGACCACCAGAGGCAGTTCCACCCGGTGAGGATGAACTGTCCGCAGGGTTTCGCTGCTGCCTTTGGCCTCAATATAAACCACCGGACCTTCGGGAACGAAAAATGAAGCTACTTCCAGCGCCGCCGGCAGGGAACCGCCGGGATTATTCCTTAAATCCAGTACGATCCCTTTCAGGCCCTCCTGTTTCAGTTCCGTCAGCAACTGACCCAGTTCAGCGCCGGTATGGTCCGTAAAGTTGGTAACAGCAATATAGGCAATTCCGGGGTAACCGTCTAAAAACTGTCCCTCCACCGTGGGGATTTCAATCACTTCTCTCACCAAAGTCACTTCCCAGGTAGGTTGACCCTGCCGGTACAGCAACAGTACTACTTCGGTACCCGGTTCACCCTGCATTAAAGCAGCCGCTTCCTCCAAATCCAGTTCAGAAGTATCCCGGTCATCGATTCTCAAAATTTGGTCCCCGGAAATAATACCTGCCCGTTGGGCCGGTGTTCCTTTAAAGGGAGAAACCACCGTCAGCCTCTGCTCACTGTCCATGGTAATCAGGAGCCCCACACCGCCGTAGGTACCTTTAATATTGCCCTGTAGATCCTGGTATAACTCCGGCTTCAGGTAAGCCGAATAAGGATCCTCCAGGGCTTGCACCATGCCGGCGGTAGCTCCTTCAATCAAGGTGGCCATATCCGCATCCGCCAGTGACTGGCTCTTGATCAGGGCCAGCACTTGAACTGCCCTGCCCAAGCCGTCCAGGTTGGTGACCACCATAAATCCCAAGGTGCCTGTAATCAGTATGCTGAAGAGGGCGATGATAATGAGTACTGTCTTCAAAACCCCGTACCTGTTACTCAACAACACTACACCTCAATCCATCGTTATTTGATTTCTACCATTAACATATACTGGCTTATCCTCATTATTATTCGCCAAGTAAAAACCATACCCTGCATTAGGAACTAAAGAAAAAACCGACGTATTATCGATCGTCGGTTATATGTAATCCCCCGGCCTGCCAAAATAATAACCCTGAGCATAATCCACACCGTACTCTCTCAGCAATTGGGCGGTGTACTCAGCTTCAACAAATTCGGCCTCCGTCTTTTTATTGAGTAATTTGGCCACTTGAACCATGAACTTCACCAGTTCCTGATCCACCGGATTAGACGCAATATCCCAGATAAAGTTCCCGTCAATCTTCAGGAATTCCACCGGCAAATGTTTTAAATAGCTTAAGGAGGAGAAACCGGAGCCGAAATCGTCCAAAGAAAACCGGGGGCCCAGCTTTCTGACGGAATTCACAAAACCCCGGGCCTCGGCCAAATTAGCCACGGCCGCTGTTTCCGTAATCTCCAGGACCAGAGCCTCCGCATAAGCTCTGCCGCCGGCCCATTCCTCCAGGAGAATCTCCCTGAACTCCGGATCCGCTAAAGTGTGTCCTGAAATATTAATCCCCAAGAGCAGATCTTTCATTCCTTTTTTTTCGGCGATTTTCAAATATTCCAAAGCTTTTCTTAATACCCAGCGGTCAATTTCCACAATCAGGCCATAGCGTTCCGCCCAGGGCAGAAAAACACCTGGCTGGATGACCTGCCCGTCATCGTCCACCAAGCGGAGCAAAGCTTCGTAACCGGTCACCCGGAAGGTCTCCAAATCCACTACCGGTTGGAACTGCAGTATAAATTGCTCTTTTTCCAGGGCCCGCCTCAAACGATATTCCCATCCCCAGGGAGCCTCAGCGGGATCAAGACCACGGCTGTCATACACCTGGGTCCGGTTATAACCTTTTTCCCTGGCCTGAAACAGGGCATATTCCCCCTGAATCAACAGCTGATCCGCATTCCTTACTTCCGGCTCAAAAAAGGTGATCCCGACGGTAGCAGTAATGTTCAGGTAACCATGCTCCGTCTTAAAGTCATGTTTTCTGATGGAAGCCAATAACCTTTCAGCCCATGCTTCCACCTGTTCACCGGTTAAACCCTGTAGGATAATCCCAAACTCCGCCCCTCCCAGGTTCCCGATAATATCTGTTTCTTTAAGCCGCCTCTGAATCAATTTCGCCAAGTCTATTAACAATTTGTCGGCAGCAGTCCGCCCCAAAGTGCTGTTTATGGCTTTATAACTGTCTACTTCCAACAGCAGCAAAGCCCCGGGAGTCCCAAAATGCTTTGCTTGCAGCAACGCCCTGTTCAACTCCTCGGTAAAGCGGCGCCGGTTATAGACACCGGTGACCAACTCATAGTTGGAGAGATTGGCAATCTGCTCCTTGATGTGTTTGATTTCCGTCAAATCCCGGAAAACCATCACCGCACCCACCACATCTTCTCCCTCTCTCAGCGGTGTAGCCGACAGTTCTACAGGCAGCGGTGTGCCGTCCTTACGCCACAGGAGTTCTTCCTGGGAGGTAAAAGGTGCACCCAGCTCCACCGCCTGATGCAAAGGGCATTCATTCGGATCATAGGGTCGTTGGTTATCTCTGGTGTGGTGGATAATGGAATGGATCTTTTTCCCCAAAAGCTCCGTCCGGTCAAAACCCAACATTCTGGCTGCGGCCTGGTTGATAAAAGTCAGTCTTCCTTCCAGATCAACCCCGTAAATCCCCTCCTGCACGGAATCCAACAACAGTTCATGCTGCCGGCTCAGTTTCTCCAGGGCTTCCCGCTGGCCGGAAACCAAAATAGCCATGGAGGCTTTCTGGGCCAGGAGCTCCAGGCGGAAAAGATCAGTTTGGCTGAAGGAATTCCGTCGCTGATTGTAGATGGTGACAACCCCTAAAACCTTGTCCCGGCCGAAAATTGGAATCCCCGCCACCGCCTTGTAACCGTGTTTCATGGCCGCTTCTCGCCAGGGAGCAAAATCAGGGTGGTTTAAGATATCCTGAAAAACACAGGTTTTCCCCAAACGAGCGGCCCGGCCGGCAGGTCCCATTCCCAAAGGAGTCTCATCCCACCGGACCTTAAGGTCCTTCAGATACTCCAAGGCGAAGCCATGGCTGGCGACTAATTCAATGCGGCCGTCATCTTTTACCAGACCAACCCAGCATAGCTGATGCCCCAAATTGACCGCGCCGGCACAGACCGCGGTCAAAACCCGCTCCAGCTTCTGTTCGGCAATTAGCTCTGCATCAATGGAGGAAGCGGTTTCCTGCATGGCCAGGCTATTGATCAATGCCTGTTCTGTCAAATAAACCGCCCGGGCATGGGCACCAAGAGACAGGGC
Source organism: Clostridia bacterium (assembly GCA_012512955.1). Taxonomy (GTDB): domain Bacteria; phylum Bacillota; class DULZ01; order DULZ01; family DULZ01; genus JAAZDD01. The sequence continues at coordinate 5,400 of JAAZDD010000201.1, read as the reverse complement.
CAGGATAAAACCGGAGACCAAGACCAAGATGAGATCTCCTCTGAGAAAGAGCCAGGGAAAAGGCCCCCGGTCGGTAAACCACACCCAAAGAAGCCCCGACAGGGTGTAAATTAATACGATCCAGAGTAAAAACCGCTGGCTGGCCAATGCTTTGGACAACAATGAACCGGGCCCGCTCCGGCTCTTCCTCACTAGCTCCCCTTGCATCAATAACCACCTCCCTCTCTCTAATAACATTATTATGGCGAAGCAATCCGTGGTTTCCCCCGGCCATGGTCAAGGCGATGGATTATCCGGAGGATGTCAAGACAGAACAAAAATGGGCAGGCTTTAAAAAGCCCGCCTATTCGACCGCTTTTACTTCAAATAAGGCCAAGGGTTGACCGGCTCCCCGTTTTCCCGGACCTCAAAATGCAGGTGAGGTCCGGTGCTTAAACCGGTGGAACCCACTTTGCCGATTTGGTCACCCCGCAGCACTTCGTCGCCCACTTTAACTGAAATAGAGGATAGATGGGCATACATAGTGGAAATGTCGCTGCCGTGATCGATAATAACCGTATTACCGTAGGCGCCAAAGGGCTGGGCCAGGATTACTTCTCCGTTGTCACCGGCCACCACTTTGGCTCCCATTGGCGCAGCAATATCGATGCCCGTATGCATCCTATTCTGCTTTAGAATCGGATGCAGCCGCATGCCGTAATCATCAGTGATCCTGGAATAACCCGGTGTAGGCCAAGCCAGTTTGCCGCCGGCAAACTGGCGGTTGCCGCTCATCCTGGCTTGAATGGCCCTGATTTGGGCCGCCAACCGCCGGGAGGCTTCTTCTTCCTCTTTCAGAGCCCTTTCAATGGCCTCTTTTTCGGTTTTCAAAGCATTGGCCAGCCGGCTTTTTTCTTCCTGCTGCTGGGCCAGCCTGTTTTTCTTGGTTTCTGTTTCTTCTTTGACAGAGCGGATCCGGTCCCTTTCCTGCTCCAACTGGGCTTTCTTGTCCTCAATAACCGCTTTTTCCGCTTCGATCTCATCCAACAGTCTCAGATCATGTTCGGCAATTTTCTGCAACAATTCCTTCCGGACCAGAAAGTCAGTCATGCTCGTGGATTCCATCAATACTTCCAAGTAGCTGACTTCACCCTGGTGGTAAATTTCTACCACTCTTTTCCGGAAGATATCGGTGCGCTCTTGAAGGGCCGCTTCCGCTTCATTAAGTTCCTGTTGCACCTGTTCCACCCTGGCGATTGCTGCCGTCAGCTGTTCCTGAAGATGAGCCAGATCTTTTTCCACTGCCGCAATATTCCGGTCCAGTTCTTCCATCTGTTGGGACAGGGTTTTTAATTCCCGGTTCTTTGTCTGGATTTCCTCCCTGTATTCCTGGATCTGCCGGTCTACCTGCTGCTGTTGGTTTCTCAACCCCTCCAATTCTTCTTCGTCGCTGCCGTACACAACAGGAACAAGGACTAAAGACATGAATACCAGTACCAGGAACAGAGCCAAGCCTTTTTTCATTATGGAGACTCCCCCTATACTTTCAGAAATCGCCGCATGGAAATAATACTGCCGATGGCGCCCACCCCGGCTCCACCGACCAGGAGGCGCCATAAGACCTGGTACACCACTACCGGGTCATCAACCAAGGTCAGAAAAGAAATGTTAGGAGAAACTTGTTCCAGTAACGAAAAATAGCCGAAATAAATGATCACACAAGCCAAACCGGCGCCAAAAGCACCCAAAAAGAAACCTTCCAGGAAAAAAGGCCACCGGATAAACCAGTCACCGGCACCCACCAATTTCATGATCTGCAGTTCCCTTTGGCGGGCAAAAACCGTCAACCTTACCGTAGTGGCAATCAGAAAGACGGCGGCGCCAACCAGGAGCATAATTAATGCACTGCCGACCCAACGGACCCAGCCCAATACCTGAAAGAGCCGTTCCACTTCCTGCTGCCCGTAATCCACTTTGTAAATCTGGGGTATTTGAGCCAGCTGCCCGGCGATGCGCCCTACCCGCTCCGGCTCCCTGGCTTTGACCACAAAATAATCCGGCAAAGGGTTGTCCCCGCCCAGGGCACCCAATAAATCCCTGTCTCGCCCGTAGCGGGCATACATCTGCTCCAGCCCTTTTTCTTTGGGAACCAGAGTCACCGAAGCAATGCCGGGCAGGGCCTTGATCTGTTTTTCCAGTTCCAATACTTCCGCCCTGGGAACATCTACCTCTACAAAAGCCACCACTTCAATATCCCTTTCCAGTTTGGTGGCCATAAAATTGACATTGATCACCAGTAAAGCAAAAATCCCTACCAGGAAGGCGGCAATTGCCACCGTACTGATCGCTGCCACACTCATCCAGAAGTTGCGCCGCATGGATTTGAAAGCCTGCTTGAAGTAATAGCCAATGGTCCTAAGCTTCATGGCTGTAGACTCCTCTTTCCTCGTCCCGCACCACTTCGCCCCGGTCCAAGGCAATCAACCGCTTCCGCATCTTATTGACGATATCAGCTGCATGGGTAGCCATGATCACCGTAGTACCCCGTCGATTGATATCGTTTAAGAGCTCCATAATTCCCCAAGCAGTCTCCGGGTCCAAGTTACCGGTAGGTTCATCAGCCAAAAGGATTTGAGGACCGTTGATAATGGCCCGGGCAATGGCAGCTCGCTGCTGTTCCCCTCCCGACAGCTGGGTGGGCAAACAGTCGGCTTTCCCTGCCAATCCCACCATTTCCAAGACCTCCGGCACCCTTTGCCTGATTACCTTGCCGGGATATTCCATGACTTCCAGAGCAAAAGCCACGTTATCATAAACGGTCCGGTCGTTCAAAAGACTGTAATCCTGAAAAACAACCCCGATGTTACGGCGCAAAACACAAATATCTTTTTTCTTCAACCTGTTAATGCTGCGATTGCCAATGAGGATCTGTCCCCGGGAAGGTTCTTCTTCCTTGAACAGCAAACGAATAAAGGTGGATTTGCCGGCCCCGCTGGAACCGATCAAAAAGACGAATTCTCCCTTTTCGATTTTGACACTGACATCCCTTAGGGCAACTACCTTGTTGTTATATATTTTTGAGACATTGACAAATTGGATCAATTTTTTCACTCCATCATTGAGAGCTGCAATCCTTGTGACTCAAAAGGGTATCATCTATGTGAAGTTCGACGGCATTGGACAGATTCCTCCAGTTAAATGGAAATTGTAAAAATTTGTTACAATAATGGAATAAATAAGCCTCGCTTTTTGCCGGCAGCATAAAAGCGAGGCTTATTTAATCCGCATCTTCTTGATTTTCAACAATCTTCTCTATAATGGCAGCCATTTCCGCTCTGGTGATCGCACTGTTCGGATTAAACTTACCATCCGGAGAACCTTACTTCGCCGCCTTTGCTACATCCTCTTTTACCCATTCTTCAACGTCATTAAGTTCCTCCTCACTTACTACCGCATCCTCAGTACTTCATGGCCGCAGGTGAATCTTTGGCAATAGGCGGCATTAGAACTAAATAATGATTTTACTTGGCGCTCTCCTTCAGTTTTTTCATAATAATCCTTTTGCTCTTTTATTACATACAGACTCGTTACAGTGCTTACAAAATAAAGATATACTAACGAAAAGCCCGTCTCAAATATGTCAACTATACCCATAACAGGGAAAACCACCTCAGGGATAAAGATAATAAAAATGCCCCCTCCCACAAATGCTATTAAGAGAGTTTTCACTGCCATTCGTATATCTTTACATAGAGCATAGTTTATAGCTGCAAAAACACAAACATATACAAAAGTCAATGGTAGTAATAAATATAGATACTTTGGTTTAATCAACATTCTCATTTTTTATCCCATTCCCTATAGACAATCGGACAAGCAGACAACCTGCTCAACTGATCGGGCACTGGATAGCCCATCAATAAAGAAAACTTGAAATGCATAAACCAATCGAGATTTGAACCCCGCAGGGGGCAAAGACCTGCATGGGGATCGCCAACTATAACTATTCCATATCTCCCTCCATAAGAGTTAAATCTTTCTTTTTGTTCTCTTATTACATACAGGCTTATTACTGTACTTACTAAGTAAAGGTAGATAAACCAGAAGTCAGTTTGGAGTATGCCTGGGGAAGAAGAATACAAGGGTAATATTACATGGGGAATAAAGAAAACAATTATACTTGTTACTAATGCTATGAATAAGACTTTTACAACCATTCGAACATCTTTGCACAGAAGATAGTTTGTAGTAGCTACGAAACAGATACATTCGTAAGTCAATGGTAACAAAAAATATAAGTACTTTGGTTGAATTAACGGTCTTGTTTTCCCTCTCCCCGTTTGAGTCCCTTGTCCTTTACCCCGAGTTAGCCCATTGTAGTAACGCTTTTGCTCCTCTATCACATATATGCTTACAATTGTGCTGATTGTATAAAGATTATATTAGCCAAAAATCAGTTTCAAACACGTTAGACAAAGGAGTAAAAAGTGGCAAAACATCTGGGTTCAGGAGAAAAAGGAGCACAGAGTTTATTGAGCCTACGAATACAACTATTATTACCATCCGATGTCTTTCCATAGTGCATAGTTTATTGCAGCAAAAAAACAAACATAGGCATAAGTCAACGGTAGTAAAAAATATAGATATTTTGGTTTGAACAACGTCCTCATTTTCCGGTACCTTCTTCATTTTTTGGCAGTCAGCCAGTCTCTGAGGCTTTTCCTATTCATAAACTGCCGCAATCGAGGTGTAAGCAGTGCCGTAATTTATTTGGCCCGGGACAGGTCAACTACCGGCTGAATGCTCACCGGCTATATTTACTCCCTCTCTTTTATAACGCTGAAAAGCTACAACAGGCTTGCTAGATAGTATAAAAACGACAGCAATACACAGTATGGTAGATATAATCATGAATAAATCTCCAGCAAGCGCCATGATCAACGAGACAATCCCTCCAATTCCAAACAAAATCGCCATAACGATTCTTGCCCAACGATACCCTTTAAAGATTAACCAAAACAAAAAGCATTCCAAAGCGAATCTGATGGCGTTTTGCAATAATCCATAGATAGCTACTTCTAATTCACCCATGGCGTATGCCAACCATGAACTGAGTATCATAGTAGAAAAACTAATGATCAAAAAGGACGCAATTAAGACAATTAACAGTTTCCTTCCTTTATTTACTAGATCCATATTTCCCCTCCATAAGAATTAGATTTTTTTAATAAAAGACCGTTTTTACCCGAAGGAAAAACAGTCATTGAAAAGGTTTTTTGAGGCATCCTTCGGCAGCCCGGCGATCATGACCCGAGTAGGGTTTTAGACCCGTAGCTTTGCGTCCCTGTCTTTCAACAGGTTTGCCATTATCGAGATATTTTGTGCTAATATTCTGCCTTTTTCTTGGAAATTCCTTTTATT
>JAAZDD010000200.1 GCA_012512955.1 Clostridia bacterium | reverse complement strand
TTGCGGGAGATTATTTTGTTTTGGCAGGCTAATAATTGAATGAAGAGGACTGCGAAATATATAGTGCCCTGCTCTTGGCTTTTAAGAGCAGGGCTGTTTTATGTAAAAAATTACGGTTAGGTATTGACAGATCACTAAGGTCAGGCTATTATTATTGATAAGTTAGCTCAGACTAACAAAATTAGCTTGACTTAATATAGTTTTGAATCTCTAATATTAAAAAGGGGTGATGGTTTCGTTCCCTTAATACATCAAGATGAACGAAGAACAAAATGAAACTAAGATATCTGATAATGATGCTTATAACTTTGTCCTTGACCTCCCTTTTTATAGGTGTCAGGCAAATTTCACCCTTGGATTTGTTTAACCTAACGGAAACACAAGTGCAGACCATGGTCATCAGCCGTCTGCCCCGGCTACTCAGTATTATTTTGGCCGGTTCAGGTTTAAGCATTGCCGGATTGATCATGCAGCAGTTGAGCCGGAACAAGTTTGTGTCTCCAACCACGGCAGGGACCATGGACTCGGCCAGCTTGGGAATCCTGGTAGCATTGCTGGTCTTTCCTTCGGCGGGTATTCTGGAGAAGCTGGTAGTGGCCTTTGCATTTGCTTTGACCGGCTCCCTGCTTTTCATGAAGATTCTGGAGAAAGTAAAATACAGGGAAGCAATTCTTATCCCTTTGGTGGGGCTGATGTTTGGTAACATTGTCGGCTCAATTACTACCTTTTTTGCTTACAAGCATGACTTAATCCAGACGGTAAATACGTGGTTGCATGGAGACTTCTCCGTTATATTAAAGGGCAGGTACGAATTGCTGTATATAGGAGTGCCTTTGATGGTACTGGTTTATTTTTTTGCAGATAGGTTTACCGTGGCCGGTATGGGTGAGGATTTTTCGGTTAACCTGGGGCTTAATTACCGCCAGGTGGTGAATATAGGTTTGACGATTGTGGCCATGGTGACGGCTGTGGTGGTTCTCACGGTAGGGATGCTGCCATTCCTGGGACTGATAATCCCTAATATTGTGACTATGTACCGGGGGGATAATCTGAGAAACAACTTGCCTCACGCGGCAGTGCTGGGAGCAGTATTTGTCCTGGGGTGTGACATTACCGGTAGGTTGATTATCTATCCCTATGAGATTTCCATCGGGATGATGGTAGGCGTGATTGGCAGCGGATTGTTCTTATATTTGTTGTTTAGGAGAATGTTTGCCCATGAAGCATAAGCAGAAATTAGTTGTTCTAGGAGCCTTGGCAGCGATATTGGTGTTAGCTTATTTATTGATTGATGTTGGCAGTCATTGGGATTATGTCCTCCCCCGCCGCGGTAAAAAGATAATGGCGGTGCTCCTGACCGGTAGTGCCATTGCTTTTTCTACCGTGGTTTTCCAGACAATTATCAATAACCGAATTTTGACACCTTCCATTATCGGCTTGGATTCTCTTTATTTATTGTTCCAAACGGCTGTTGTATTTGTGGCCGGTTCAGAGACCCTGACTATGATGAACAAGCAGTTGCATTTCATCATTAATGTGGGATTAATGGTGCTCTTTGCAAGCCTTTTATATAAAATCCTGTTTCAGCGGGAAAATCAAAACATTTACTATTTATTATTGCTGGGGATTATCTGCGGTACCTTTTTCCAAAATGTGTCCTCCTTTATGCAGATGTTGATTGACCCTAATGAATTTCAGGTAGTTCAGGGCAGGATGTTTGCCAGCCTGAGTAATGTCAATGGTGATCTTTTGTGGATTGCCGGGGCAGGTATGGTGGTAGCCGTGTTTTATTTCAGGCCTTATATCCAATATCTGGATGTGTTGAGCTTGGGCAGGGAACAGGCCATTAATTTAGGGGTTAGCTATGATCGGGTGGTTAAACAGCTTCTTGTTCTGGTTGCCATCCTGACAGCGATTGCCACTGCTTTGGTAGGACCGATTACTTTCCTGGGCTTGTTGGTTGCTAATATAGCTTACCGGTTGCTTAAGACCCATCGCCACGTTTATCTAATTCCGGGAGCGATTTTAATCAGTATTGTAGCCCTGGTAGGCGGTCAGCTGGTGGTGGAAAGAGTGTTTAGTTTTACGACTACTTTGAGTGTCATCATTAACTTTTTAGGTGGAATAGTTTTCATTTACCTTCTGTTAAAGGAGAGTCGATTATGATCAGGGTTCAAAAGGTTTCCAAAATTTACGGCAGCAAGACAGTGGTGGATAATGTATCTCTGGATATCGAAAGGGGTAAGATTACTTCTTTGATCGGGGCTAATGGAGCCGGCAAGAGCACCCTTTTATCAATGATCAGCCGGTTGATTAAGAAAGATGGGGGAAAAATTTTCGTTGAAGGGGTAGAAATCGGTGAATGTGACAGTAATGAACTGGCCAAGAAGATTTCTATTCTTAAGCAGTCTAATCACCTGAATATCAGGTTGACAATTAAAGACTTGGTTAGCTTCGGCAGGTTTCCCTATTCCAAAGGACGGCTGACTAAGGAAGACCGGGAGTATATAGATGATGCCATAGCCTATATGGAACTTAAAGATATTGAAAACAAATACTTGGATCAGTTGAGCGGAGGGCAAAGGCAGCGGGCTTTTATTGCCATGGTTCTTGCTCAGAATACGGATTATATTCTCCTGGATGAGCCCCTGAATAACCTGGATATGAAGCACTCCGCCCAGATTATGAAAGTGCTTCGGAGGCTGGTTGAAGAGTTGGATAAGACCATTGTCATCGTCCTCCATGACATTAACTTTGCTTCCTTTTATTCAGATTCCATCGTAGCTATGAAGGACGGGAAGATCGTAAAGGAGGGACACACTGAAGATATGATGGATTCCGGCGTCCTGGAACATGTATATGAGATGAAAATACCGATCCGGATGATAAATGGCAATCGACTTGCCGTCTATTTCTAATCTAAATTATAGGAGTGATAATGTTGAAGAGGATTTTATTATTGGTACTTATCCTAGGTGTAGCTTTATTCAGTGCAGCATGTGAGTCAACGGGCCAGACGGGCGGTCAAAGTGATGTTAGCAGTGGGGCCGGCACCGGTGTAACAGGGGCAGAAGTAGATGAACCGGAGGTCATTACGGTTGTCCATCAACTGGGAGAAACTCCGGTGGTGAAAAATCCCCAAACAGTAGTAGTTTTTGATTTTGGCACTCTTGATACTTTGGATAAGCTAGGGGTGCAGGTCAAGGCTGTGCCTAAGAGCCATGTACCCGGATATCTTGAAAAGTATGGTACCGACGCTTATGAGAACGCCGGAGGATTGATGGAACCTGATTTTGAAGCCATCAATGCCATGAAACCGGATTTGATCATCATTTCCGGCAGGCAGTTGGATTTTTATGAAGAGTTTGCCAAGATTGGCCCTACCATTTATTTGGCTGTGGACAATACTCAATACATGAAATCTTTTAAGGTTAATGCGGAAACTATTGGCCGGATATTCGGCAAAGAAGAGGAAGTAAAACAGGAACTGGAGCGAATCGAGGCTACTATTGAAGAATTGAAGAAAAAAGCCGCAGAGGAAGGCGATAAAAAGGGCCTGGTTGTACTGACTACCGGCGGGAAAGTTAGTGCTTACGGACCCGGTTCCCGGTTTGGTGTGATTCATGATGATTTTGGAATCAAGCCGGTCGATGAAACCATCGAAGCGTCCACCCACGGCATGAGTATCTCTTTTGAATATATCGCCGAAAAAGATCCCGATTATTTATTCGTGGTGGACCGTGATGCGGTAGTGGGCGGTCAGGCCGGTGCCCAAGAAGTAATTGAAAATGACCTGGTCAAAGGCACGAAGGCTTATAAAGACGGTAAGATCATTTATCTGGATCCCAATTACTGGTATTTATCGGGAGGGGGATTAATCTCCGTCAGTGAAATGGTGAAAGCCATTGAAACAGTTTTTGAGTAGGTGATACGGAACAGCCCTGTTGTCTAATGCTTAATAGCTGCCGGCAACGGGGCTTTGTTTTATGCTCCGCCTTTGTTATAGTTCCACCAACTGTATTCTGGGTTCTCAATCGATTGGAGTGGCTGCTTTTTGACTTTGTCGGCACTCATATAGATGTTATAATGGAATTAAATAGAAGCCTTAGGAGGTGTACCGGAAAATGAAATGGGATGAAGTAAGAAAGCTATATCCTAATCGTTTTGTCAAGCTTAAAATTCTAGATTCCCATGTAGATAATAATATGAGGTATGTCGATGATATGGCGGTAATTTGCGCTTTTGAAGATGAAAGGGAGGCGACCCGTCATTTGGTAAGAGCAAAAGACGATATTCTTGTGTATCACACCAAAAAGGAAAAGATTGAAATTCCCATTAAACAGATCTTTGGTTTTCGGGGGATATTTTAATGAAGATTGAATATAGGAGTGGATTGTTGTTTTGTTCCATTGAGCTTTCCTATCGTGGAAATACGAAAGTGATTGAGAATGTAGCAATAGATACAGGTGCCGCAGAGAGTATCATTTCCCTTGAAAGTGTTGAGGATATGGGTGTTTTTGTGGAACCGGACGATGTTATTAATTCTTTCGTCGGAGTGGGGGGTAGTTTGCATCATTTTTTCTCCAAGGAAATAGCCGGAATAAGTATTGGGACACTAACAGTTAATGATATAAAGATGGATTTCGGGATAATTGATCCGAGAGGGGAAATTAACGGATTATTGGGATTGGACATATTAGTAAATGCTGGTGCAATAATTAATTTGAAAGATTTGCTATTGGAATTTCCGGCATAATTTGAATGTCCCTGTTGCAGCTGCTTTTACAGCGGCCTGTAGCAGGGCTTTTGTCTTTAATTTGGCAGGTGTTGCCGCCCTTTTGGCGAATTTAGCCATGGGAAAGCATATGTTGATGCTAAAGGGGGCGGGGTGTTATGACTAAGAAAAGAATACTTATTGTGGGTATTATAATTGCAGTACTGCTGATCGGGTTATCCTTACTAGTAGGCTTTGCCAGGGGCGCGGAACCGGTGGATCCGGAACAAACAGCCTGGTTGGAGAGCACCCTAATTATGCATCGGGGTTTACATGATGATAATCAGATTGTGCCTGAGAATTCCATTCCGGCTTTTGCCGCTGCCATAGAAAAAGGCTATATTATTGAACTGGACGTGTCCATGACTAAAGATAAGCAACTGGTGGTCTTTCACGATAAGAAGCTGAAGCGGGTTTTCGGTATTGATCAGTACCTGAATGAAGTCACCTATGATGAACTGTCCAAATACAGGCTTTTTGAGACTGAGGAAAAGGTTCCCTTATTCAGCGAAGTACTGGCTTTTGTGGACGGCCAGGTGCCGCTCTTAATTGAGATTAAGAACGAAGGGGAAGTGGGGGAAATGGAAAGCTTGGTTTTCCGGGAGTTGGAAGATTACGAGGGCTTGTACGCCGTCCAGGCTTTTAACCCCTATACCTTAAAGTGGTTCCGGGAGAATGCTCCTCACGTTCTGCGGGGCCAGCTGTCAGGCAGCTTTATTGTCAGCGACTATGATGTTGAATATGCGGGTACCACCCGCTTGCCCTGGTACAAAAAGTTCTTGCTAAAGAATATGCTTCTTAATTTTGAAAGCAGGCCGAACTTTATCTCCTATGAAGTGACCAACGTTTCGCAAAGAACTTTGGAAAGTTTGCAGAAATATGACGTACCGGTACTGGGGTGGACCGTTAAGGAACGTTCTGTCTACGACAGGGCCGTAGGATTGTTCGATAACTTGATTGTGGAAGCACCGGCTTTGTAGCTTGAAAGTTGGTGTGTTACATCATCGGTTTACGAAAAGATATCCGGGCCAAGATCGGTAAGCAACCCGGGGACCGGGTGAAAGTGACTATTACAGAGAGGGTATAGGCTTAGGGTAAGGAAAAATAATCTGCCTCTTGGGCAAGATTATTTTTTTTGTGTGAATCCGGAATTTTCCTGTAACATCCGGGACAACTTATTCGTTATTAATAGTGTAAACAACCGGCCGGGGAAGAAGGTGTAATCATTTGTGGATAAAAGAAGTGATGCCAAATACATTGAAGAGATTTGCAAAGCTACCTGGGAATCCCTTTACCGATTTATCTATTATAAAGTGCAAAATCGTGAGGAGGCCGAAGATGTTACCCAGGAAACTTATGTGAGGGCCTTGGTTTATCTGAATGAACATAATTTCTCCGATAAAAACTTTCAAGGTTTTTTAAGAACCATTGCCCTTAATGTGATCCGGGACCGTTGGCGGCAAAGGAAACGCCGGGGATTACCATTGAATTTTGAGGAGGTAAACCCCCGTGAAACGGTGACAGAGGATCACCAAAGGGACGTTGCCCAACGACTGGTAATTGAAAATGCTTTGGCCGGCTTAAGGGAAGACCAGCGAAAGGTGATCGAGTTTCGCATCATCAAAGGTTATTCCGTAGCCGAAACAGCCCGGCTTTTAGGCAAGACGGAAGCTGCCGTCCGCACCGCCCAGTACAGGGCTGTGCAAATTCTGGCCGGGCTGCTGGATGAGAATAAGGAGACGGGAGTGATCAGGAAATGAATGAGGCGGAAAAAAGGCTGTCCGATTACATTGATGCTTTAAATGCGGAGCAGGAACCGGAGCAGCTCTTCGGGGTTGCCGGTACACCGGAATTGGAAAAACTACTGGCAACGGTTAGAACCGTCCGTACTTTAAGGGAACCGGCACTACCTGAGCCCGGATATCCTGAGCGGCTGGCCCATGCTGTTGTTGAAAAAATGCAAGCCGGCGAGGGGGGTAAACAAAAAGAAAAGGCCAAAATCGCCAAATCAAGCCGCTCACGGAGATTATCTCCGGTAATTGCCTTGGCGGCGGGGCTACTGTTGTTTGTCTTGTTGTCCACCTGGGGTGGTTTGTTTAACAGTGATGTGGTTCATGCTATGGAGAAAGCTGTTGCCCAATTGGCCAATTATCATGGGACCCTGGAGATGCGGTCAACAAATGCAGCAGGGGAGGAATGGTTGGTCCGGCAGGTGGAACTTTGGTCAGAAGGGGAAAAATATGCGGTGCGGCAGGCTGACGGTACCTTCACCGTTAACAATGGAGAGCGTAAATGGCAGCTCCGGCCTGAAAAGAAGGAAGTAGCTCTACTGCCCGTGGTGCCGGATCCCGGCAAGACAGGTTTCGATCTCCGGGACGAAGCTAAAAGGGCCAAGGAATATCCTCATCAGGTTGTAGGGCAGGAATTGATCGCCGGCCGGAAAGCGATCAAACTGGAAATACAGCCGCCGGGCGGTTTGCCATATTATTTGTGGATCGATGCGGTCACCAACTTGCCACTACAACTGCAAACGGCAATGCAAAACGGCTTGCAGACCACCTACACTTATACTGCTTTTGAACCTAACATCAAGCTTGATCCCGGTATTTTTACCTTCCGGCTACCGGAGGGATATCAAGTAGTGGAAGAAGATCCGGGGCAATTGGTGTTGACCGTAGAGGAAGCGGCTGCTATTAGCGGCTTGTCTCCCTTGCTTCCCCAGGAGGTCCCGGTGCGCATCTTTGCTTTTAAGGACCGGATCGTGCTGGATTACGGGGATACCACTATTGTAGAAACCCCGGCGGAAAGAACTTTTGAACCTGAGGCTAATGCGGCCCTTGGCACAGCTGCCGGCGGTCCCCTGGAAGTCTGGTGGGAACGCTTGCGGTGGCACCAGTCCGGTTTGGAGATCCAGATCGAAGGACCAAAGAGGGTTGAATTAGCCCGGCAAATTGCAGTTGACCTGGCCCTGCCGGATACCTCTTCTGTTCCGGAGAATAGGGCCCGGGTCCAGGTTCCCGTTGACATGGATCTTGTCAAGGCTAACCAGCAGCAGGTGGATAGGGGAAGCAGCCCCTGGCAGTTGGATCCCCTGCAGGTAGCGGTCACCTTCGTAAACCTGGAGGTAACTCCGGAAGGAATTCAAGGTGAACCGGCAGTGCCGTTTTCAGCCTTCAAAGTGACCAAGAATAACGGGGTCCAGGCCCGAGTGGAAGTCTCCGACGGCCCCATAAAACAAGTCTACCTGGAACGGCTTATCCGTCAGGACGAAACAGGCATTTGGACTGTTGTAGGGTATGATCCTCGATAAATAGAAATGCTTGTGTGAAGCAGAAATCTACTTTCAAGTTATTTAGGCTTGAAGGTAGATTTTTTGCTTCTTGTTGATTTGCCCTTACCCATTTGATAAGTTAGAAATGATAATAGAGAAGATAGCATAGGGGACGTAGGGAGAGGAGGAGTATAAATGCTGGGTGCTATTACCGGCGATATTGTAGGATCTCGTTTTGAATTCAACAATTATAGAAGGAAAGACTTTGAGCTGTTTGCAGCCGGTTGTCAGGTTACCGATGACAGCATCATGACCCTGGCCGTGGCCAAAGCCCTGATGGAGGCAGCCAAACTGGAAAGCCTGGGCGATTACTCCCTGGTGGAACAGCTGGCCGTTAAATATATGCAGGAAATAGGGCGAAAGTATCCTTCCTGCGGCTATGGGGGCATGTTTGAGGAATGGGTCTTCAGCGATGAACCAAAGCCCTATAACAGCTTTGGCAACGGTGCGGCCATGCGGATCAGCCCCGTGGGATTTATGGCCGGAACGGAAACTGAGGTCATCCAATTGTCAAAGGCGGTAACGGGAGTAACTCATAATCATCCGGAAGGGATTAAAGGTGCCGAGACAGTGGCGGTGGCTGTCTTCATGGCCCGGCAGGGATGTACCAAAGATGAGATCCGGGATAGAATTGGCCGTTTCTATTATCCTTTGGATTTCACTATTGACGGAATTAGGGATACCTATGAGTTTAACGAGACTTGCCAGGAAACGGTGCCCCAGGCGATCCAGGCTTTTTTAGAATCCGTTTCCTTTGAAGACGCAATCCGAACGGCTGTGTCCGTGGGCGGTGACAGTGACACTCTGGCTGCTATTACCGGTGCTGTGGCCGAAGCCTATTACGGTATACCGGAAGATATAAAAAGCAAAGCGCTTACCTACCTTGATGATGAGCTACGGGCTATCTACGACCGGTGGATCTCTTTTCATGCCGGCTACTTCACCCCCTGATTAACCGATGTTGCAAACAATTAACTCTCCAAATCCGAGAAAAAATGTTATAATTTAACTGTTACTAAGTCTTTTGGAGGGTATCTGATGAATTCTGTCGCTTTTTTTGACCTTGAGGTTGACCCAACTAGCGGCCGGATTGTGGATATTGGCAGCATCAAGGGTGATGGCAGTACATTTCATTCTAATTCTGTGGTTGATTTTATCAATTTTCTGACCGGCGTTCGGTATATTTGCGGTCATAATATCTTTAATCACGACCTGAAATATCTTGAAGACCCTCTTGCCCAAGCCGGAATGAATGGTTTACGGTTTATTGATACCTTGTATCTTTCCCCGTTGTTGTTTCCCAAGGAGCCCTATCATGCCTTGTTAAAAGATGATAAGCTGCAAACAGAAGAACTCAATAACCCTTTAAATGATTCAATGAAGGCTAGGGACCTTTTTTTTGATGAGGTAGCGGCTTTTCAGCAGGCAGACAATGGATTAAAGGAGATCTATTATTCTCTCTTGCAGGATAAGAGAGAATTTAGCTCCTTTTTTCTTTTTCTTGATTTCAGTGTGCACCATCGGCAGATAGAGACTTTAATCCGGAAGGTATTCCATGGTCTCATCTGTGAAAGGGCAAACCTCACTGAGTTGATTTCAGAATATCCGATTGAGCTGGCCTACTGCCTGGCATTGATTCAGACTAACAGCCGCTATTCCATTACGCCTCCTTGGGTTTTGAATAACTACCCGGCGGTTGAACGGGTAATGTTTTTGTTGAGAAATAACCCTTGCCATACAGGATGTGTCTATTGTAATGATGCCCTGGATATCCATAAGGGATTGAAACGGTTCTTCGGTTTCGATTCCTACCGGACTTACGCCGGAGAACCCTTGCAGGAAAAAGCCGTGCAAGCGGCAGTCAACAATAAATCATTGTTGGCGGTATTTCCTACCGGCGGAGGAAAGTCCATAACTTTTCAGGTTCCGGCGTTAATGAGTGGTGTCAATGAGAAGGGATTGACAGTAGTTATCTCTCCATTGCAATCCCTGATGAAAGACCAGGTGGATAACCTGGAAAAAGCGGGCATTACCGAAGCGGTAACCATCAACGGACTGCTTGACCCGATTGAGAGGGCAAAGTCATTGGAACGGGTGGAAAACGGTACTGCTTCCATCCTCTATATCGCACCGGAATCTTTACGTTCAAAGACCATTGAACGTTTGCTGTTGGGACGGAAAGTAGTCAGATTTGTAATCGATGAAGCTCACTGTTTTTCCGCCTGGGGACAGGATTTCCGGGTTGACTACCTGTATATCGGGGATTTTATCAGGGAGCTTCAGGAAAAAAAGAATTTGAAAGAGCCAATTCCCGTTTCTTGTTTTACCGCCACGGCAAAGAGGAATGTCATCGAAGATATCAAAGCCTATTTTTACCAAAAGCTGGGTATCTAACTGGAAGTGTTTCGTGCCAATGCGTCAAGGACCAATCTTCGCTACCAAGTCTTTGAGAAGGCAACGGAAGAAGAAAAATACAACACGGTCAGGGACTTAATCCAGGAGAAAAACTGTCCCACCATTATCTATGTATCCCGGACCAGAAAAGCCTACCAATTGGCCCAAAGACTGACGCGAGACGGTTTTGAGGCCAGGCCCTATCACGGTAAAATGGACACCCGGGAAAAAATGGCCAATCAGGATGTCTTTATTCAGGGTGAGGTTCAGGTAATGGTTGCTACCTCTGCCTTTGGCATGGGCGTTGACAAGAAAGATGTGGGCATGGTCATTCATTATGACATTTCGGATTCCTTGGAAAACTATATCCAAGAAGCAGGCAGGGCCGGGAGGGATGAAAATATCACCGCCGATTGCTTTGTCTTATTTAATGATGAGGATTTGAGCAAACACTTTGTTCTCCTCAATCAAACAAAGCTGAGTATCCGGGAAATCCAGCAAGTTTGGAAAGCCATCAAAGACCTGACTAAACTTCGCTCAAAGGTATCCCAATCCGCCCTGGAAATCGCCCGCAGGGCCGGTTGGGATGACAGCATTGCGGAAATTGAAACCAGGGTGACAACGGCCATTGCTGCTCTGGAGGAAGCCGGTTATGTGAAACGGGGGCAAAATGCGCCCCGGGTCTATGCCGACAGTATCCTATGCAGAACTGCCCAGGAAGCCATCAGCAGGATCAATGCCTCTTCCAGGTTTGATGACAAACAAAAGGAGACGGCTGCCCGGATCATCAGCAAACTTTTTTCCAGTAGAAGCCGGCAGCGGGTGGACAAGGAAGTGGCGGAATCAAGAGTTGATTACATCGCCGATCATTTGGGCATTGAAAAACAGGAAGTGGTGCGGATTGTAAACCTGCTCCGGGAGGAGAAGATCCTGGCCGACGCCAAAGATCTGACCGCCTTTATCAGAAAGCGGGAAAATGTGAACCGGTCATTAAATATCGTAAATTTCTATGGACAGTTGGAAAAATATCTGCTGACAGTTATTGATGATGAAGGGCAAGTTTTGTCCCTTAAGGAGCTCAATGAGGAAGCTGAAGAATTCGGTTGTACCGGAGTAACCCCTAACAAAATTAAGACAGTACTCAATTTCTGGGCCGTCAAAAACTGGATCCGACGACAGAATACCGGTTTTTCCAGAAACCATGTGGCTGTTATGGGTCTTCAGCCACGGGAGTCCCTGGAAGCTTTGCTGACCAAACGTAATGAATTAGCCCGGTTTATCGTAGAGTATCTTTATGAGAAAAGCGGTGAACAATTAAACTCCGGTATTTCCTCCGGGGAAGAGGTTCCGGTGCAGTTTTCGGTGTTGGAACTGAAAGAGGCCTTTGAAAACAGGTCCACTCTTTTTAAGAGTACGGCTACTTTGGATGAAATTGAAGACGCCCTTTTTTATTTATCAAGAATTGAAGGGATCAAAATTGAGGGCGGATTTCTGGTTACGTACCAAGCCCTGACGATTGAACGCCTGGAGCGAGATAACAAAAGGCGTTATAAGCAGGATGATTATAAAAAATTAAATGAATTTTACCAGAATAAAATACAGCAAATCCATATTGTGGGTGAATACGCCCGCAAAATGATTAGCAATTACAAGGCGGCGCTGCAATTTGTCGACGATTATTTTCAACTGGATTATAAAGCTTTTTTGAATAAGTATTTCCCCGGGTCCCGCCAAAAAGAGATCAAAAAGAATATTACTCCTGCCAAATTCCAACAGCTCTTTGGAGAACTGTATGTTAAACAACTGGAAATAATCAACGACAAGGATTCCAAATATATTGTGGTGGCAGCCGGGCCGGGCAGCGGTAAAACCCGGGTTTTGGTTCATAAGTTGGCCTCTTTGCTCTTAATGGAAGACGTTAAACATGAGCAATTATTGATGCTGACTTTTTCAAGGAGTGCAGTTACCGATTTCAAAAAACGGTTGCTGAAGCTCATCGGTAATGCGGCTAATTTTATTGAGATTAAAACCTTTCATTCTTATTGTTTTGACTTATTGGGCAAAGTGGGGACCCTGGAAAAGTCAGCTGAGATCATTGCCGAAACCGTTAACCGAATTAAATCAGGAGAAGTTGACCCAGGCAGAATTACCAAGTCTGTCCTGGTCATCGATGAAGCCCAGGACATGGATGCTCATGAGTTTGCTTTGGTGCAGGCTTTAATGGAGCAGAATGAGGAAATGCGGGTGATTGCCGTAGGCGACGATGATCAGAATATTTATGAATTCAGGGGTGCCAGTTCCAAATACCTGGAGCAATTGATTACTGAATACCGGGCGGCTAGATATGAACTGGTGGAAAACTACAGGAGTAAGAGCAATCTGGTTGATTTCACCAACAGGTATG
>JAAZDD010000023.1 GCA_012512955.1 Clostridia bacterium | reverse complement strand
GGAGAGGCTTGCCCGGTTTTTTAATATGGATGATCCTCATGAAGTGGTTTTCACCCAAAATGTGACCCTGGCTTTGAATACGGCCCTGAAAGGTCTCTTACAGCCCGGAGATCACGTATTAATTACCGGATTGGAACACAACGCCGTGGTAAGGCCCCTTAGGGCCTTGCAGGAAACCCGCAATGTCAGCTGTTCCATTATGCCTACCGATCCCCGGGGAAAGGTGGATGTGGCGGGGGCAGAAAGGATGATCAAGGTCAACACGAGGATGATCGTGGCTACCCATGCCTCCAATGTGATGGGCACCCTGGTACCCATCGAGGAACTTGGCCGGGTGGCAGAGAGGTACGGACTGGACTTTGTGGTGGACACTGCTCAAACTGCCGGCTGTTATCCCCTGGACTTTAAAAAATTGAGGGCCACCGTACTGGCTTTTACCGGCCACAAGCACCTGCTTGGCCCTATGGGCATTGGCGGTTTTTGTATTACCCGGGAAACGGCCAAAAGGATGAGGCCCCTTTACGAAGGCGGAACAGGCAGCATTTCTGACCGGGAGGAGCAGCCGGACTTTCTGCCTGACCGTTTTGAAAGCGGAACCCTGAATACTTTGGGTATCGTTGGTTTGGGCGCCGCCGTCGGATATTTGGAAGAGGTGGGTTTGGAGCAGATCCGGGCCAAAGAGGAAAAGCTCACTGCACGCTTGCTGGAAGGGTTAAAGGACTTGGCTGGGGTGATTATTTACGGTCCTCATGATGCTACACAGCAAACCGGTACTGTGGCCATCAATATTGAGGGGATCGATAATGCGGAACTGTCCTTTGTCCTGGATAAAAAGTTTGGCATCATGACTCGTCCGGGGCTTCACTGCGCTCCCATCGCGCACAGGACCATGGGGACATTTCCGGAAGGGGTATTAAGGATTAGCATCGGTCATTTCACCACCGAGGAGGAAATCGATTACCTGTTAGGTTCCTTGGAGCAAGTGGTAGCCGCTTTATAATGTATAAACCGGTACAACCAGGAAGGTTGAAAAACAGCCCGCCGGGTTACAGGCGTTCCGGAATGCGGGCTTTTTTCAATGCCCTGATGATGGGGTAAGCGATCACGATCCCGCCTAAGAACTGGACAATATTGGCGGGAATGCTGAAAGCGGAAACGATAAAGCTACCGTAGAGGATGCCACCGGCAATGTAGTAACCGATGACCATCCATAAACCTGCCATCAACATACCCAGTAGCTGGGGGATTTCCAGGAAGTCTCCGTTCCGTTTCCGGAGATAATAGACCAGGAGGAGCATACTCAAAGGTAAGCCAATGGCGGCAACCATCATCCAGAAATCGACCCGGCCCACCAGAGCAGTGAATTCGGCCATGGTGCCTGTTTCCGTCACTTCTTCCAGGAGGGAAGAAGGCGATGCTGACAAAGCATCGGTTAACATGGTTTTTATTCCGAGACAAAAAGCGAGCCAGATACCGGCGGCTCCGACGGTTAACAGAGTATGGACCCGGAGCCGGTTTTTTATCTTTAGTAAATCAAAACCAACCCACCCCACCAAGCCCCCCATGATCCCTTTGATGATCAGGGTGGGGAAAGCCCAATGAGCATAGCCTCCCAGGATGTCGGCAAAAGCAGAACCAAAACCCCCTACCAGGGCTCCGAACTGCCAGCCAAAGAGGAGGGAACCTACAAAGATCATACTGTCTCCGGGATGAATGTAACCTTGGGTAAAGGGAATGGGAATTCTGATAGAATAGGTGGCGATGAATACCAAAGCCATCATTAGACTTCCGTAAGTGAGGGTCCGGACCAAACTGCGGTCAGACTGTTCATGATACAGGTTATCCTTCTCTTTTACGCGTTCCATTACCGTACTCCTTTCCATTAAAATAAAAATAATCCCACTTGAGTGCACATTGATGAAGATAATATTAATGGAAAATAAGTCTGCTGGCAAGGGTAATCTATCCTAATGTTACCTGTTCTACCTTGAATCGCAATAAATTTCGTGTTAACATAAAAATAACATTAAAACTTAATACGAATTAATTAATAAAGAAAGTAAAGTATAGGGGGGATCAAACCGGTTAGTTAGGAAATACCATTGTCTATGCTGTTTGGGACGGTGGATGAAAGTTGGCGGAAGAAGATGTTCGCTTGATAAGGGAGGGGCTAGTTATGGGTGTAGTAAAGCAACGTATGGTAGATGTGCTTGTGAAAGAATTATTAAACTATATCAGTAAAGAACCCCTGTCTAATCTTAATTCAATCCTGAACATTGCCGAAAAGTTGATTAGGAATGAAGAACACCGAAAAATCCTGGGCAGTTTTAGAGCAATAGCCGCCAATCCGGAAAACAATTGGTATCGCTTGATGGAAAGGGTTTTTAAAGAGGTTAATCCTAAATGTGTACAATCATTCGTGAGGAATTTCTTTTTCCAGTCGACGGTTCTAGCAGCACCGGACAAGTCAAAATTGAGGGAAAAATATGATTGCCATATTCCCTGGGCTATACTTATGGATCCGACTTCAGCCTGCAACCTGAACTGTACCGGCTGCTGGGCAGGCGAATATGATAAACGCAGTGAACTTACTTTTGAAGAATTGGATAATATTATAGAGCAAGGTAAAAAGTTAAATATTTATATGTACATCTATTCCGGCGGGGAGCCTACCCTGCGCAAGAAAGACATTTTGGCTCTGGCCGAAAAACATCAGAATTGTATGTTCCTTGCCTTTACTAATGCTACTTTAATTGATCAGAATTATGCCCGTGAATTGGCCCAAGTAGGGAATTTTGCCCTAGCTATCAGTGTGGAGGGTTTTGAAAAAGAGACCGACATGCGGCGGGGCCAAGGGACTTTCCGCAAAGTAATGGAGGCCATGGACAATTTGAAGGAAGCAGGGGTAGGTTTTGGATTTTCTACCTGCTATCACAGGTATAACACTTATTCAGTCGGTTCCGATGAGTTTGTGGATTTCTTAATTGATAAAGGCTGTCTCTTTGGCTGGTATTTTACTTATATGCCTATCGGTAAAAATGCAGCGGTAGATTTCATAGCTACGCCGGACCAAAGGGAGTTTATGTACCGACGAATAAGGGAGATGAGGGCGGAAAAACCTTGTTTCCTGTTGGATTTTTGGAATGACGGGGAGTATGTGAATGGCTGTATTGCAGGAGGACGATCTTACCTGCATATCAATGCCAAAGGTGATGTGGAACCCTGTGCTTTTATCCATTATGCCAATGCCAACATCAAGGAGCAGACTTTATTGGAGGCATTGCAATCTCCTTTGTTCAAACAATATAAGGAAAAGCAGCCTTTTAACGAAAACCACCTGCGACCCTGTCCGTGTTTGGATAACCCGGATCAATTGAAGGAAATGGTAATTAATTCCAATGCCTATTCTACTCAGGATGACCACGAAAGTGTAATTGACTTAACTGATAAATGCCGCAAGGCGGCGGAAGAATGGGCCGAGCGAGCTGAAAAATTGTGGCGGGAAACTACGTCAGCCTGACCCGGTCCGTAATGGTACAACCCATTGAATATTCTGGGAAAATACTATAGAATAGAATGGCTATGATACCAAATAAGTGTCATAGCCATTATTGTTTAACTGGCATTCCAGGAGGAGAAAATGGCAGCGCTAACCATAGAATTGGCGGAAATAATGCCCCGTCACCTGGCCTTATGTGGCAGCAAGGCCACCAATTTAGGCGTTATCGCCAGAAAATCCCGGACGGCTCCCGGCTTTTGCCTGGTGACCACCGCTTATTTTCAAGCCCTGAAACAATCCGGTTTGTTTCAGGAGATCAGGGAAATGGCCGGTAGAGTAACCCCGGAGAACCTGGAGGAACTGGAGGCTGTCTCGGGGGACATCCAGGCCCGGATCAAAAAGATAGCTATGCCTGCCGAGGTGGAGGAGGCATTGTTCCAAGGATACGAAAAGCTTCTTCGGGGCAGGCAGGGGATTAAGGTGGCAGTCCGGTCTTCGGCCACTGCAGAGGATTTGCCTTCTGCCTCCTTTGCCGGGCAATTGGAAAGCTACTTGGATTTGGAAAACTGGGAGCAGGTGAAGGAAGCGGTAATTAATTGCTGGGCTTCTTTATGGTCTCCCAGGGTTATGCATTACCGGCTGCAGAAGGAGTTGGACCACAGCCGGGTAGGGATGGCGGTGATTGTCCAGGAAATGGTGCCGGCCCAAGTGTCCGGGGTGATGTTTACTGCTAATCCGATCACTAATTCCCGGCAAGAAATCTACATCGAAGCAGTACCCGGTTTGGCGGAAAAACTGGTCCAAGGCCAGGTGGGTGGGGAAATCTATACGGTTCATAAAGAACAAAATGCCATCGCTTCCCGTGAGGTTAAGGGGCAATATCCCTTACTGACGGATTTTTCCGTGCGGCAGCTGGCCCATGAGGGTAAAAAGCTGGAATACATGTTTGAAGACTATCAGGATGTGGAATGGGCCTTTTTCAATGAAGAACTCTATATTTTGCAGACCAGACCCATCACCACCTTGGCCGAGGAAGAGTGGGAGTTCAAGCCCCCGGAGCGACTGACCCCGATCCAGCAGGAAATTTTCGTCAATATTCAGGAACGTTTTCCGGAACCGGTGTTGCCCCTGGATGCAGTGGTTGCCAAGATTTATTACCTCAGCTTGTTTTCCGCTTATGC
>JAAZDD010000199.1 GCA_012512955.1 Clostridia bacterium | reverse complement strand
GGGTATGGGCATCAATAATCCCCGGCAACACCACCAGGCCGGAAGCATCGATCACTTGGGCTGTCGGGGAAGGAGACAGCCCGGTTCCTATTTCGGCAATCTTCTCCCCGACCAGGCGAAGATCCCTTATGGCCGCTCCTTCCTCGGTAACCACGGTTCCGTTTTTGATCAGCAGTTCCATGGTTATCTCCCCTTACTTTACTGATTCAAATAGTCAAAGAAACCTGGCTTTTGTTCCAGGGCAGCCACCAGCTCATCCAAATCAGGATTCACTTTCATGGGCTCTCCGGCTGCCTTGATGGCATTGTTGACATCTTTCAGACCGTTACCGGTTACGGCGCAAACGACGGTTTCATTCTTCTTGACAATTCCCTCGGCAACGGCTTTTTTCAGACCGGCCAAACCGGCCACTCCTGCCGGCTCACCGAAAATACCGGAAGTATTGCCCAGCAAACGCATGGCGGCCAGGATTTCTTCATCAGTGACATTGATATAGACGCCACCGGTGTTTCTGACTGCTCTCAGGGCTTTTTCCGGGTTTCTGGGAACGCCTACAGCAATGCTGTCAGCCAGGGTATTTTCCTCGGTAGGCTGCATTTTGCCACCGGAGATAAAGGCCCGGGTCAAGGGATCGCAGCCGCTGGCCTGTACACCCAAAATTTTGGGCATCCGGTCTATCAAACCGGTTTTATACAGATCCAAAAATCCTTTGTAGGCTCCACCGATGGTACATCCGTCACCCACAGAAAAAACAACCCAATCAGGTACTTGCCAGTTCAACTGTTCACAAATCTCCAGACTGACGGTTTTTTTCCCTTCTGCCAAATAGGGATTGATGGCGGCATTCCTGTTATACCAGCCGTACTTCTCAATGGCTGCGGCAGATAAATTGAAGGCATCCCTGTAATCTCCCTGCACACTGATCACAGTTGCCCCAAAGATCTGCAATTGGGCTATTTTGCCCTGGGGCGCCCTGCCGGGAACAAAAATGCAGGTTCTCATGCCCACACTGGCCGCATTTCCCGCCAAAGAGGAAGCAGCATTACCGGTGGAAGAACAGGCAATTAATTTGGCTCCTTCTTCCATGGCTTTCACCACGGCAATAGCCGAAGCCCTGTCTTTTAAGGAGGCGGTGGGGTTTTGACCGTCGTCCTTCATATACAGTTTGTCCAGCCCAATTGCTTCTGCCAACACCTGGGTGTCGTAGAGGGGAGTCCAACCTACCCGCAACCGGGGTCTGGCACTGTCCGGCTTAATGGGCAGAAAATCGGAATAACGCCAAATGGTATATTCCCGGTTTTCCTTGAACATTTCTTTGGAAACCCGACTCTTAATATAATCATAGTCATAAATCACATCTAAGATCCCTTCCGGACCACAGTCCGGGCAGGTATAAACACCGGGCTCAGCAGGGTAAGTCTTACCGCAGTTGATGCATTCCAAGTGCTTAACGTTTCTCATTACTATACCCTCCCTTAATTATTTCGCTACAATTTAAATATATCTTAACCATAACCTATAAGCAATAGTATTTTTTGCCCCTGTGAAAATATAAACAAAAAGCACTCTTACCTACTTGGGTAGGAGTGCCTTTGTTTTAATCCTTAAGCCAAGTCGGCATAAAGTGGATAACGAGCACAAATCTCTGCAACTTTCGCCTTCAGGTTTGCTTTTTCCGCTTCGTAGGCGTCAGACAGAGCAACATCAATCAGAGAAGCAATTTCCTTCATTTCTTGCTCCTTAAATCCTCTGGTGGTGGTGGCCGGAGTACCGATCCGGATACCGCTGGTGATAAAGGGAGATTCGGGATCGAAAGGAATGGCGTTCTTGTTGACGGTAATGCCGATCTCATCCAAACGATGTTCAGCTTCTTTACCGGTTACCTTTCTGGATCTGACATCCACCAACAGTAAGTGGTTATCGGTGCCGCCGGAAACCAGGTTAATTCCTTTGCTACTAAGTCCTTCTGCAAGAGCCTTGGCGTTCTTCAGGACTTGCTCTTGATAAGTCTTAAATTCAGGAGACAGAGCCTCTTTAAAAGCTACCGCTTTAGCGGCAATCACATGCATTAAAGGTCCGCCCTGTAAGCCGGGGAAAATGGC
>JAAZDD010000198.1 GCA_012512955.1 Clostridia bacterium | reverse complement strand
AATGATACATATGGCCATGATTATGGTTATACTGTCATTAAAGCAGTGGCCGCAGTTACTTCGAGAAACTTTTAATAAAGATTACAACTGCTATCGTCTTGGAGGCGATGAATTCGTTATCATAGGCAAGGAAACTGACCAGGAAAGGCTCAAAGACCTGCTGAGAACGATGACCAACAGTCTTGCGGAAATGCGGGCGGAAGGTATCCCGCTGCCAACGGTGTCTTATGGTTATAGTATTTTTCAAGAGGAAGCAAAGTCCGATTTCCGTAAAACATTTAAAGAAGCCGACGAGCAAATGTATCATTTCAAAAAGATTCACAAGGTCGATGCTGCTGAGAAGAAGGCCGAATCCTTTTAGGAATTGCCCTCTTTACCTTTTTCGAATATCCGGTTAACCTGGAACAACGGGAAGGAAGGATCAGAAACATGTTGAATTACAGAAAGCCGGGATTTTGGGTTATTATTGTGGCACTTGTCGCCCTGGTAGCAGTGAGTGTAAAATTTATGAGTAACCTCCGAGAAAAACAGCTGTCGATAGAGGATTATGCCAATCAATTTATTGACCGAACAATTGCGGGTTATAACACCGGCAATTTTTATTTTGAAATCTTAGATAGGAAAATTACCAAGCTGGAAAAGATAGCATCTTTTGATGAACTGGTACCTGAAGCTGTTTTAGAGAGGATGAGCATAGCTCACCCCTTTTGAACCCTTTGCGAGTTGCAAAGCATTACAGAACTACCTGTGCCTTAAAAAAAACCGGACCCCCCATGACGGGGAGTCCGGTTCATGCCGGCAAAAGAACCAGGCTATTTATTGGCAAGAACCTTCCTGGCAGCCGCCAGTCCGGCTCCTTTTTCACACTGATAACCAAGGTCGCTGAGGATAGTTTCCAAGGCTCCCAGAACCAGGATCACATTCCTCTCCCGGCAAGAATGGCCCATGAGCCCGATCCGCCAAATCTTTCCGGCTAAGTCTCCCAGACCGCCACCGATTTCAATACTGTAATCTTCCAACAGGCGAGACCGAACTGCCAGATCATCGATTCCTTCCGGGATACGAACCGTAGTCAGGTCCGGCAAGCGATGATCCGGGTTCTTCACCAAAAGTTCCATCCCCATAGCTTCCAAACCATCCTGGAGGGCCTTGCCCAGGCGAGCATGACGGGCAAAGACATTTTCCAGTCCCTCCTGGTGAATCACTCCTAAAGCCGCATGCAAGGCAAAGATGCTGGAGATGGGAGCCGTGTGGTGATAAGCCCTCTTGGTACCGCCCCAGTACTTGGCGATCATCTGCAGATCAAGATACCAGCTTTGGACCTTAGTCTTTCTATTCATTATCACATCCACAGCCCGTTCATTGAACGTAGCCGGGGCCAAGCCGGGAGGCGCACTGAGACATTTCTGGGTACCGGCAAAAGCCGCATCAATACCTACCTTATCTACTTCAATAGGAATACCTCCGATGGAGGTAACACAGTCGACAACAAAGAGGGCTCCGTTATCTTTCGCTATTTTAGCAATTTCCTCCAGAGGCTGTTTGACACCGGTGGAGGTCTCCGCGTGAACGATCCCGATTAGTTTGAATTTATCTTTCGCAGCGGCCTCGGCCACCTTGGCTGGATCAATAGCCTCCCCCCAGGGGGCTTCCACTACGGTAACTTCTGCACCGGAACGACCGGCGGAGTCAGCCATTCTCTGCCCGAATAGTCCATGGACACAAATCAGCGCTTTGTCTCCCGGTTCGATTAAATTGACCATGAGGGTTTCCATCCCGGCGCTACCGGTACCGGACATGGGCAGAGTGAGCTTGTTCTTTGTTCCGAACACTTCCCGGAGGAGATCTGCCACTTCATTCATCACCTGGACAAAAGCCGGGTCCATATGCCCGATTAAAGGTAAAGCTTGGGCTTGTAAGGTTTTTGGGTGAGCATCACTGGGGCCGGGACCCATCAGAATGCGTACCGGGGGGTTGAGTTCTTTGTACATTCTTTCTGTCTCCTTTCTTTTTTCTTCTTAACATTTATTAGGTCTTAGTAATCCCTAATAACGTAATCCATAAACATCAATTCCCTGTATGACGGAATCTTCATCGAGCCAGCTTCAAGCTGTCAACTTTTTGATAGGCGGCAGCCAGTATCTCCACCAGGTGAACCGCTTTCTGACCGGTTTTATTGCTATTAATGCCTCCCTGAATCCGGTGCAAACAAGCCGGGCATTCAACAGCAACGATGTCTGCGCCGGTTTCCTTCGCATTATTGATTTTGTTAGCGGTAATCTTGTTGGATAGTTCCGGATATAGTCCCTGGAAAAGACCGGCTGCCCCACAACATTGATCTGCTTCCCGCATCTCCACAAATTTGATCCCGGGTATTGATTGGAGTATTTTCCTGGGCTGTTTGGTCACTCCCATGCCCCTGGCCAGGTGACAGGAATCATGGTAAGTAACCGTCAAAGATAGATAGCCCAAATCCTGTCCGTTAATTTGCAGCTTATCCCACAAATATTCCGAAATATCCATGACCTGGGCACTAAATTCCTCAGCTGTCTTTTCCTCTCCGGTTCCCGCGAAGATTTGTGGATAATTCGTTCTCAACATACCGCCGCATGAGCCACAAGCAGTCAGTACGTGGTCAACCTTGAAAGTGCGGAATACCTCCATGTTCTTTTTGGCCAGCCCTCTGGCGGTTTCCACATCACCATAGGTGTACATGGGTAAGCCACAGCACTCCTGCTTTTTTGGTACGACAACTTCAATATTATTTGCCAATAGTACTCGGATTACAGCCTCTGCCACTTCGGGTAAAGTGTGGTCTGTCATACAGCCGACGAAATACGCCACCCGGCCGGCAGGCTTATCACCTGCCCGGTGCACCTCAAAAGTGCTGTCTATAAAAGATTTCCGGGCAACCGGCATCCCTTTCACATCGATACCCCTGAAAGTGGCAGGCAGTAATCCCCTGAGCAAACGAAAGGCGGCAAAAGCCATGTTACGGCGTTCCCGGTAAGGAAGTACTCTCTGGAGGGCAATTTTTTTGTTCAAAGGAAAACCGTGTTTCTCGTATAAATCCCGCCGGGCCGCCAAAATCAATTCATCACCCTTAATGCCGCTGGGACAGGTAACAGCACACTGGTGACAGGTTAAACAAGTATTGATCGCTTCCTCATAAGCCGAAGTCCTTTCCAAGGCCCCATCGGCTACAGCCAGAATCAAACGCAGCCGGCCGCGAGTAGCATAAGTTTCATCCCAAAGATTGCGGTAAGTGGTACAGGTGGCTTGACAGAAGCCGCATTTGTTACACTGGTACAGGGCCTCATAGACTTCCTGAAGGATTCCCACCCTATTTCACCTCCACCATATTGCCGGGATTTAAGATGCACTGGGGGTCAAACGCCTTTTTAATTCCTTCAATGAGGCGGATCGCATGGGGTGGGAACTGTTGTCCCAGGTAAGGCTTTTTAGCGATCCCAATACCGTGTTCTCCGCTGATAGTGCCCCCAAGTTCCAAAGCTTTGCGGCAGATTTCCGCTTCGGCCTCATGGACCCTCTCAACCTCGTCCTTGTTTCTGGCATCGAAAAGAACCAGAGGATGAAGATTACCGTCACCCGCATGGGCCAAAATGCCAATAGCCAAACCGCTTTTTTGGGAGATTTCCACAATGGCCTTGGCAATTTTGGGGAAGTTACTCCTGGGAACTGTTACGTCTTGTAATGAATAAGATGGACGTTTTCTAGCCACTGCTCCGATAACCACCCGGCGGGCCGTCCACAGCTGTTCCACCTCGGCAGCGGAAGTGGCAATCTGGAAATCTCTCGCCTGGTTATTACGGCATACTTCTTCTATCTGCTCCACTTGTCGATCCAGCTCAGGAGCATACCCGTCAACCTCAATAATCAACACAGCACCCGCATCCCGGGGCAAGCCAATTTTGGCAAAATCCTCAGCACAGTTGATGAGCAGGTTGTCCAAAAATTCAAGGGTAGTGGGAATAATGCCCCGGGCAATAATATCAGAGACCGACTGGCTGGCTTACTCCACCGTATTGAATATTCCCAACATAGTTTTTTTCGCTTCCGGCAAAGGTTTAATCCGGAGCCATAATTTTGTGATCACTCCTAACATTCCCTCAGAACCAACCAACAACCGTACCAGGTCTAAACTCTTATCCAAGGCGAACTTGCTTCCGATCCAAGTCACCTGCCCGTCAGGCAGAACAACCTCCATTCCCAAGATATAGTCCCTGGTTACCCCGTACTTCAAACACCGAGGACCTCCGGCACATTCAGCCACATTGCCTCCAATGGTACAAACCTTCATGCTGGCCGGGTCAGGAGGGTAATAATAACCTGTTCCGCTCAGGGCGTTCTGAAGATCCTGGTTGACCACTCCCGGTTCTACGCAGACGACCAGATTCTTAGTATCAATCTCCAAGATCTTGTTCATTTTCGTTAAGACCAGGGCAATGCCTCCCTTGGCCGGCAGGCTGCCTCCACTGAGATTGGTGCCCGCTCCCCGGGGAGTTACAGGGATACTGTATTCCTGTGCCAGTTT
>JAAZDD010000197.1 GCA_012512955.1 Clostridia bacterium | reverse complement strand
TCGGCAACAGCGGACTACCGGAACCGGTGAAAGAACAGAGTATTGCCGTTTTTACCAGCTTGGCGGAGGCTGAAGCCAAGATTCACGCTACCACGGCGGACAAAATTCACTTTCATGAAGTAGGGGCTTTAGATGCCATCATCGATATTGTGGGCGCAGTCAGCGGACTCTTTCGTTTGGGTATCGAAGAAGTGTATGCTTCTCCGGTGCGGACAGGCACCGGATTTGTTAAATGTGCCCACGGTCTTTTGCCGGTACCGGCCCCAGCGGCTTTGGAACTGTTAAAAGGGGTTCCCCTTTACGGGGGGGAAATTGAAAAAGAATTGGTGACTCCCACCGGGGCCGCTGTTTTGACTACTTTCAGTCGAGGCTACGGCAGCTTACCTCCCATGAAGGTGCTGGAGACCGGCTACGGTGCCGGGGGCTGGGATTTGCCTATCCCCAATTTGCTGCGCATCATCATCGGTGAGAAGACAACGGGAGTTGCTGCTCCCCATCTTCGTTTTGGGGGCCGGGGGGAAATCAGAGCTGAAGCTGCTGTGATGGTGGAAGTCAATTTGGATGATATGAATCCGGAACTTTACGAGCACTTGATGCAGGTGTTATGGGAAGCCGGCGCCATGGATGTGAGCCTGGTGCCCATCCAGATGAAAAAGAACCGGCCGGCCACCATGCTGAAAGTGTTGACATCCCCGGACCGGTTGGCTGCGGTGCAAAAGGCGATTTTCCGGGAAACCACCTCCATTGGCCTTAGGGTTTATCCGGTGGAAAAATATATGCTGCCTTATGAATTGATCACGGTGACCGGTTCGTGGGGGCCCCAAAGGGCCAGGGTAAAGACAGCCCGCCTGGGCGAGGAAATCTTAAACCTGGCACCGGAATATGAAGATTGCCGGCAGATTGCCCGGGAACAGGGGCTCCCTCTGAAAGAAGTCTATGAAGCGGTCAAAAAGGCTGCCAGAGAAAAACTCTTTTGCCTTAGTTAAAATTATGTTAAACTCTTTGGGAAGGGAGTCCGATGCTGGATAGCGAAAATATACACAAGCGAGAGGAAGGGGCAATGAAATGGTAACACCTTATTACGCAGTATCCTTGAACCTGGTCAACAGAAAATGCTTGGTGGTAGGTGGGGGAAGGGTAGCTGAGCGTAAGGTTAAGTCCCTGTTGGATTGTAACGCCGAAGTAATCGTAGTGAGCCCTGAATTGAGCGAAGGATTGAGACAATTGGCTGAGGAAGGGAAAATCCGCCACCGGGCCGGGGAATATACCAGTGAAGACTTAAACGGAGTTTTTATCGTGATTAGTGCCACTAACTCTCAGGAACTGAATCGGAAGGTAGCGATTGACTGCTTTGCTCGGAATATTCCAATAAATGCTGTAGATGACCCGGAATACTGCAGTTTTATTGTGCCTGCAGTGGTGAAACGGGGGGATCTGTCTATCAGTATTTCCACCGGTGGAAAAAGTCCTGCCCTTGCCAGGCGAATCAGGCAGGATTTAGAGCAACAATATGGAAATGAATATGCAATACTGTTGGAATACCTGGGGCAGGTAAGGAAAGATGTGCTGGAGAGAATACCGGGCCAGGAACAACGGGAAAAGATCTTTCGTTGCCTGGCGGAAAACTATCTGGAGTTGTTGGAGCTGATTAAGTCCCAGCAGGAACAGCTACTTGAGGAGCGGGTAAATCAATGTTTATCATTGTAGTGGGAGTCAACCATAAGACGGCCCCGGTAGAGATCAGGGAGAAGTTTGCTTTCAGTACCAGAGAATTGACGGATGCTTACAGCCAGCTGCGTGCCAAGCCGGCAATTGAAGGTTGTGCCGTGTTGTCCACTTGTAACCGGTCGGAAATTTATGTTGCTACCACGGATGTGGATTTGGGCACCAAAGGAATTTTTGAATTCCTGTCTGAGAATTGCGGAATGGCTCTTAATGAAAACAAAGAGCATTTGTACCGTTATGTCCTTTATGATGCGGTGAAACACCTGTTCCGGGTGGCCGCCGGTTTGGATTCCATGATTCTCGGCGAAACCCAGATCCTGGGGCAGGTTAGGGAAGCTTATGAACATGCCTGTGAACACGGGGCTACCAATAATGTTTTGAACACCTTGTTCCAGCAGGCCATCTCCGTGGGGAAGAAGGTCCGTACGGAAACAAAAATTGACCAAAATGCCGTATCCGTCAGCTATGCGGCGGTGGAACTGGCCCGCAGCTTTTACGGGGACTTGGCCGGTCGTTCCGTATTGGTGATGGGTGCCGGCAAAATGAGCCAATTGGCAGTCAAATACCTGGTGGCCAACGGCGTGGACACGGTATTTGTCACCAACCGCTCATATCAACGGGCGGTGACCCTGGCGGAAGAGTTGGGGGGAAGGGCGGTCAAGCTGGAAGCATTGCAGGATTATCTGGTCACTGCAGATATCCTGATCAGTTGTACCGCGGCGCCGGTCTATGTGTTCCACAAAGCTGACGTGGAAGACAGTCTGGCCAAACGGGAGAAACCTTTGCTGTTGATTGATATTGCCGTGCCCAGGGATATTGATCCCGAGGTAGGCACCCTGCCCAATGCCAAGCTCTATGACATTGATGATTTGAATTCAGTGATCGATCACAACCTGGCGGAAAGGCAGCAGGCGGCGCAGATTGCCGAGGGAATGATTGAAGAGGAAATTGACCAGTTTTTTAAGTGGTTGGGTTCTCTCTTTGTGGTACCCACCATCGTAGCCCTGCGGGAAAAAGCTCAGGCCATCAAGGAACAGGAGCTGGACAGGGCTTTCCGGCGTTTACCGGGACTGAGTGAAAAAGAGAAAAAGGTCATCGGCTCCCTGGCCAATTCCATTGTTAATCAACTGCTGCACAGTCCTATCGTCAATTTAAAGGAATACGCCAATACCAGGCAGGGGCACCTGTATACGGAAACATTGCAAAACCTGTTCGATCTGGATGTGCCCGATGAACAGAACAGGTTGACCAGGCAGCAGTTGAAACCGACCAGCAACGGCAAATGGGATGGAGGTAACTAGGTGAGGGAAATCATCATTGGAACCAGGGAAAGTGCCTTGGCCCTTTGGCAGACCGATTGGGTGCTGCAGAAACTGAAGGCGGCTCATCCGGAGCTTACCTTCACCGTGAAAAAGATCAAAACCAAGGGAGATAAAATCCTGGATGTGGCTTTAGCCAAAATAGGGGACAAGGGCCTGTTCACCAAAGAATTGGAAATAGCCATGCTGCGGGGAGAGATTCACCTGGCGGTCCACAGCATGAAAGATTTGCCCACCACCCTACCGGAAGGCCTCACCATCGGCGCCATCACCGAAAGGGCCGAACCGGGAGACGTGGTGTTGTCTTTAAAAGGCTATACTTTGGATACTTTGCCCCGGGGGGCCACCGTGGGCACCAGCAGCTTACGGCGGCGGGCCCAATTGTTAAACCTGAGGCCGGACCTTCAGCTGGTGGATTTACGAGGCAACGTAGGCACCAGGATTGCCAAGATGGAACAGCAAGGGCTGGATGCCATTATTTTAGCGGCGGCGGGGGTGAACCGGCTAGGCTACGACCGGCTGGTAACCCAGCACATTCCTTATGACCTGTGTCTTCCTTCCGTGGGACAAGGTGCCATTGGGGTGGAGATCCGGGCGGACCAGGAGGAAATAGCCGCGGTGCTTCAGCCCATCATTCATAAGGAAACTACCGCTGCCGTGCTGGCAGAAAGAGCTTTCCTGAGGACTCTGGAGGGGGGCTGTCAAATCCCCATCGGGGCCCTGGCCCGGGTGGAGGATGGTGAATTATTGTTAAGAGGGCTGGTGGCCGGCCTGGACGGTACCAAAGTAGTCCGGGGTTCCGCCAGGGGCCCTGTTCACGAGCCCGACCGCTTGGGAATGGAATTGGCGGAACAACTGCTCTCCCAGGGAGCAGCAGAGATACTAAAAAATTTGCGTCAGGAGATTGAGGCCTGTGAATAAAGAAAAAGGATATGTTTACCTGGTAGGAGCCGGTCCGGGAGATCCCGGCCTTTTGACCATTAAGGGTAAGGAATGTATTGCCAATGCTGAGGTGCTTGTTTACGACCGGTTGGTCAGCCCCAAGCTGTTGGATTATGCTAATCCGGAGGCGGAGTTAATTTATGTGGGTAAATCCCCCGAACGCCACACTTTAAAGCAGGAGGAAATAAACCAACTGCTGGTAGAGAAAGCGTTGGCCGGGAAAGTGGTAACCCGGTTGAAAGGGGGAGATCCCTTTGTTTTCGGCCGGGGCGGCGAGGAAGCGGAAACCCTGGTGGAACACGGCATTCCTTTCGAAGTGGTGCCGGGGATCACCTCCGCCATTGCGGTGCCTGCTTATGCAGGGATACCCGTTACCCACCGGGATTTTACTTCCACCATCGGGATCATCACCGGCAATGAGGATCCCACCAAGGAAGAGACCAGTATTGACTGGAGCAAGCTGGCCACCGGCATGGGGACTTTAATTTTTTTAATGGGCATGGCCAATCTGCCCAAGATTGTCGGGCAACTGCTGGCCCACGGGCGTCCCGCCGAGACGCCGGTAGGTTTAATTCGCTGGGGAACCAGACCGGAACAGGAGACCCTGGTAGGTACCCTGGCCGATATAGTGGAAAAAGCCAGGGAGGCGGCCTTTGCCAACCCGGCAATCATCATCGTTGGGGAAGTGGTCACCCTCAGGGAAAAGCTCCGGTGGTTTGAGCAAAAGCCCTTATTCGGCCGGCGAATCGTGGTGACCAGGGCCAGGGAGCAGGCCAGTGCCTTGACTTCCGCCCTGGAAAAACTGGGGGCCCAGGTGCTGGAGTTTCCCGCCATTGAAATTGCTCCTCCCCTGGACTGGGAGCCGGTAGATGCAGCCATTACCGCCCTACCGGAATATCAATGGATTATTTTTACCAGTGTAAACGGGGTGGAACAGTTTTTCCGGCGCTTACTGGCGGTGGGTCAGGATGTGCGCAGTCTCTATGGCCTTAAAATCTGTGCCATTGGTCCCAAAACCAGGGAAGCCCTGGAAAAGCTGGCTTTGAAAGTGGAATACATGCCGGAGGAATATGTGGCGGAGGCCATTGTGGAAGGGCTTAAGGGCCGGGTTCAGCCCGGGGAGAAAGTATTGCTGCCCAGGGCCGATATTGCCCGGAAAGCACTACCCCAGGCCTTAACGGAACTGGGGGCGGAAGTAAGGGAAGTAACCGTGTACCGGACGGTGAAGAGTGAAAGGAAGGTCGACCGGTTACTGTCTGCCCTCCGCAACAAGGAAATTGATCTGGTAACCTTTACCAGTTCCTCCACGGTGCGGAACTTTGTGGCAGCACTGCCGCCGGAGGAAAAAGAACCATTGATGGAAGGAGTCCGGGTGGCTTCCATCGGACCCATTACCACCAAGACGGCCCGGGAACTGGGACTGGAGGTAGACATCAGCGCCCGGGAATACACCATTGAGGGACTGGTCAAGGCCATTTTAGAACACCGGTCTTCATAATCTAGGGAAAAAGGATGGGATCTTATTGATCAGCGTAACCAAACTCTTATGCGATACCAGTTTTTACGGGGACAGCCTCCGGTACAGTCACGGTTCCCGGGGTGCCGTCCATGGCGCCACGGACCGAATGGGACCGGTGGTGGTTTGGAACTGCACCCGGACCTGTAATCTGAAATGTATCCACTGCTATGCCGGATCCGAAAGCAAAAAATATGAAGGTGAGTTGGACACCCAGGAAGCCAAAAAGTTCATCGACGATCTGGCGGATTTTAGGGTTCCCGTGATCCTGTTTTCCGGCGGGGAACCTTTTGTCAGGCCCGATGTGCTGGATTTGGCCCGTTACGCTACGGAGAAGGGCCTAAGGGCCACTTTTTCCACCAACGGCACTTTAATCGACCGCAACCTGGCCCAGGAGATTAAGGAGATTGGCGTCGGTTATGTGGGCATCAGCCTGGACGGCATCGGGGAAAACAATGATCGCTTCCGGGGCAAGGAAGGAGCCTTTGACAAGGCCCTGGCAGGCATTGAAAACTGCCTGGCCGTGGGCCAGCGGGTGGGCCTCAGGTTCACTATTAACCGGCATAATTATCAGGAGTTGGAGGCAATTTTCAAACTAATCGAAGAAGTGAAGATACCGCGGGTTTGTTTCTACCATTTAGTCTATTCCGGCCGGGGCAGCCACATGGTGGAAGAAGATATCACCCATGAGGAATCCAGAGCCGCTTTGGATTTGATTATGGGAAAAACCCTGGATTTCCATCGCCGGGGATTGGAAAAAGAAATACTGACCGTGGATAACCATGCCGACGGCGTCTATATTTATCTCAAAATGGCCCAGACGGATCCCGTAAGAGCAGAGGAGATCATGAAACTCCTGAAGCGGAACGGGGGCAACCGGACGGGCATTGCCATCGGTGCCGTGGACTGGCACGGCAATGTTCATCCCGATCAGTTCACCCAAAACCATACATTTGGCAATGTGAAAGAACGGCCCTTCGGGGAGATCTGGTCCGATGTATCACAGCCCATCCTGGCCGG
>JAAZDD010000196.1 GCA_012512955.1 Clostridia bacterium | reverse complement strand
CCGCTGACGTGGCCGCCACCACCGAAGTGCTTAAAACTCCATCGGCTAAATGCATCTAACAACCTCCCTTATTGACAAACCGGCTTTGGTTTGTTAATAACCAACCTGGTTTGCAATGCTCCGTAAATACTCTTTCGCTTCCCTTGCATTTTTAGGTTTAAACTCTAAATGGGAAAACAAATCATATAGCAAAGGGTTAACCAACCCTGCCCGGTGATAGCTGTCCTCATCGGTCAGGACTTCCCCTGTGGGTCCCTGCTTTAAGACTCTCCCCTCACTTAAAATCACCACTTCATCGGCCCATTCATAAGTCAGATCCACATCATGGGTGGAAAAAATTATGGTTTTTCCTTTTGCCGCCCAATTGTCAAGCAACTCTTTGAATTGAAGCAAGCCACTGCCGTCGAGGCCGGAGAAAGGTTCATCACAAACGATAATGCTGGGCTCCAGAACAATCAAACCTGCGATGGCCACTTTCTTTTTCTGTCCCAGGCTCAATTGATAGGGAGCATAGTCAAGTAATTGGGTGATTCCCAATTCCCCGGCAACCTGCATAATCCGCTCCTTTTTTTCTTCTTCCGCATAACCGTAATTGTCCAGGCCGAATTTAAGATCCTGGTAAACAGTGGTCGAAAACAACTGGTGATCCGGGTAATCAAAGAGAAAGCCTACTTGCCTTCTGATTTCACGGAGGTTCTTCTTATGTACCTTCAGATTTAAAATCTCCACGGAACCTGTTTGCGGCAGGATCGTACCGTTCAGATGATAAAGCAAAGTGGACTTGCCGCTGCCGTTTAGCCCCAGGATGGCGGTTTTTTTCCCGGATTTGAGATGCAGGTTGACTTCCCTCAATCCTATTCGCCCGTTGGGATATGTGAAGCTTACATTATTGAGTTTAACGGCCATGCTACATCTTCCCATCAATAATTAAAATGATTGTTAAGACGGCAATCCATAAGGAGGATTTAACCAGCAGCCCCGGCGCCATGCTTATTCCATTGCCCGCCTCTCCGTCAAAACCCCTTGCTTTCATCGCTTGAAAGACTTTCTCACCGTGATCGCTGCTTTTCAGGAAAAAACCGCCGATCCATTCACCGAATACACCCAGGTAAGATAAACCCCTCCTTTCGTACAGACCCCTGGCGATTAGAGCTTTGCTCCCTTTATCGATGTCTTCGTTGATCATGTGAAAGTACCTGAAAGTAAGAGCCAAAATCCTGTTAAAGACAGGCGGCAAGCCCAGATTCAAAATCCCTTCCAGTAAATAAAGGGCCGAAAACCTGGAAACAACGGTCCCCAATAAAATTGAGGAAATGATAATTTTACCGATAATCATCAGCACAAAATCAAATTCGCCAAAGGTGCCTGTGACCAAATAGGTGATCATCGCAGGCACCGACAGCAGGACTACTAAGGGCATCTCCGGCGTTGCCAGTCTGAAGATCCATTTATTCTCACAAACAATCAGGGCATAGATAACGGCCAAGGCCCCGGCAAGGGCCAACAACCGGTAGGTATTAATAAATGAAACAAAAAACAAAACAATAAATAGGCTGAGTGCCGTGGTTTCAGGACTGATCCTTTCTTTGGTGAAGCTCCGGTTCACTTTCATTTCCCCCTGGAATTAAAAAACCTGGCTGCTTCCACAGCCAGGCTTTACTAGTCTTCAGACAAAAATTAGATTAGTACTTAACCTTTCCACGGAAGGCATCAGATACTGACACTCAGGCAGGTCTCCTGACTCGTGGATCAATGCTGACACTTTCGCCTTCCCATCCGGTACCAAAACGGTACCAAACAGTGGCATTCTGAAAGCCGCTCCCCACT
>JAAZDD010000195.1 GCA_012512955.1 Clostridia bacterium | reverse complement strand
CTTGATACCCACATCCTGGAGCAAGTTGACCAAGTTGCCCAATTGACCGCAAACACAACCGCCAAACAACTCGAAGACATCCGTATCCAACTGTCGCATCAGCTGCCCGGCGATACCCACATCCCCTACGTCATTGACAATGAGCATCACTTTTTGCTTTTGTTCTTGGACCAGCTTCCGGGCTAAGGCGGTAACCAAAGTGGTCTTACCGGAACCCAGAAAACCGCTGAATAGATACAATTTCAACATACCATCACCCGCTTTGCCGGCCGGCTAGCAGCAGTCTCCGCCACAGCAGCAACAATCATCAGCTTCCTGCATTCTTTTCTTGATCTCCGCGATCAACTCTTCATTGGGAGGAATGAGACTCTCATACACAATGTCACCGTTGATACAGATGGTGGGTATTTTCTTTACCCCTCTTTCCTGCATCAATTTCACGGCAGCCTTATCCTTGATTTTGTGTTCAATGATTTCAATTTCGCCGCCAATTTCGTCCCTGGCTTCTTCTACCGCTTCTTTGGCATAGGTGCAAGGTGCACACCCGGCTGAGTCCAGGGTAAACATTTCAATCAAGACCTTCTTAGCCATCCGCATTACACCTCCTTAGCCTTGATGTACCAGGTTGGCAACCGCTTTAATGTTTTCCGGACTGGAACTGTAGGGTAAGTCACAACCGGGAGCCAGCACAAACCCGGGGCCTCTTCCAATGTCAATACATTCCTGGGCAAACTTGATGTTGTCTTCCACTTCACCAAAGAGCAGACCAACGGTCAAAGGCAGGTTCCCGCAAAATACCTTGCGGTTCTTTCTGGCTTCCTCGGCGGCATAAGCCATGCTGATGTTTTCATCAAAGGCAAAGCCGTCGGTATCCACTTTGCACAAATTGGGTACCACTCTGGTGGCATCGCCGCAGACAAACAACAGGGACCGGCCGTTATACTCTCTTACCAGCTCGGTGGTGGGGTTATAGGTGTGCAGGAGGAATTTGTCAAACATTTGGGGGCTGATCTGGGAGGTCATGGGGTCAACAATGGCGATTACCTCTACACCTCTCTTCAGGTACATTTCAGACATAGCCCGGCAGACTTGGGTACAGAACTCCAGTACTTCCATCACTTCATCAGGGCTTTTCACCATTTTGCTGATCATCTTGCTGCCCATTAAATGGAGTCCCAGGGTAAAGGGTCCGCAAACCAGACCAAATAAGGCAATGTCGTCTTTAAATTTTTCCACCAGTTTTTCAGTAGCCTCCAGGACAATGGGAATCCGGCCGTCCTTCTCGGTGGGTATTTTCAGTTCACTTAAAGGAACTTCATTTAACACGTGGCCGATGACGGAAGGAGGATTATCCTTGGCCCATTTCAATTTACAGCCCAGGGCTTCCGCTTCCAGCTGCAGGTCGAAGACGATGGGCAATCCATCGGGATTATATTCCTCCCTGGCCTTGCAGATACCCTGGTAAATCAAATCCGCCGATTGCAGGTATTCGTCGGAATCTTTACCGATTAAATAAGCGCCGTGAACACCCACATAGGGCACCCAGGGAATCCGGGAAGGTTCTTCGTATCTCAGTGCAGCCATTAGAATATCCTTATTAGACATAACCTAGCTCCTTTCTTTGTTGGATATGACAACATCCTCATCTTTAGTACGGGAACTTCTTACCCTTAGTATTCCCAATCTACTTCAATTTTGCCTTTGAATACTTGGACAAAATAAAAGGCCCATTGGGGCCTTTTTGTTTGTTCTTTTTGTAACTATCTACAGATTAAATATACTGCCTGTAATTTCGCAATCAAAGTCAATGTTCCCTTTGTAGATTGTGAAAAGAAACGGAAACTCCGGGAAAGATTCTTGCAACAGTTTTGTAACATCTTGCAAAAAGGCCCTGGTGAAACACCGTTCCTGACTTTGATTCATAAATTATAAAGACAGATCAAATTAAAGGATGAATCCCTATGCCCAAGCTTACCGCCATGCTAATCGTCAGGAATGAAGCTGATCGCTACTTAAACCGTTGCCTGGCCTCTCTTGCGGAACTGGCTGATGAAATTGTGTTCCTGGATGATGCTTCTGAAGATGCAACCCCGGAAATCTGTCACAGTTTTCCTCAAGTCATCCTGCACCGGAGACAGGAATCCTTGTTTCTCCATGATGAAGCAGCCCTACGAAGGGAACTATGGGAGCTGGTTCTTGCCACTGCTCCCGAATGGATTTTGGCCGTAGACGCCGATGAATTCCTGGAAGACAGGGCGAAAAGGGAGTTGCCTTATTTATTGAGGCAGGATTACTTCCCGGCAATCGGGTTT
>JAAZDD010000194.1 GCA_012512955.1 Clostridia bacterium | reverse complement strand
GCTTTAAAGGCCTTGCTGCTGCCCAGCAAATCGTCAAAGGTAAACTTGGCCAGGGCCTGGGAGGCGGTTTGTTTATCCTGGGGACGGATACGAATAATGGCTCCTTCAACCCGGTCTTTCCTCCACATGGGCACCAAGCGTGAAGAATAAGTCTTTGTTTCGCCTCCAATGGAAAAGTGTTCCTCCACATAGTTCATTTTTTTGCCGCTGTTAAAGGCATTCAACAGGGTAGAGTTAGGGGACAAAAAGTCTTGAATGCGCTTTCTTTCACAATCCCTTGTTCTTAATTTAAACATTCTGGCGCCTTGTTCATTAATATGGCGAATATGACCGGCTTCATCGACGACCAGGCAGCCTTCTTCAATAGTGGAGATTATGCCTTCGATAATGTTGCCGGCACTATTTAGGTAATCTATATAGTTGGAAAAGCGTTCACGTTTATTAAGCCTGTTTTGGGATTCAATGGCTCTGGCTACAGCAATTACCAAATACAGGGTGTGGATGTGATAATTGAACATTTCATAACAACTTTCCCACGATCTGCTGTTAAGTGGTTTTGCAACTGTCAATGTTCCCATGAGTTCCTCATTTTCATCTAAAATAGGGGCTGATGCACAAATGGTATCATGAAAAACTGTACAATAATGTTCGGGACCTATAAGGAGGATAGGACACTTATACAACATAGTCAGTGCATGGGCTGTGGTTCCCGTGGTGTCTTCCCTCCAAACTGAACCAATAACGGCATTCATGTTCTTGAAATAGTTTACGGCTGAAGGAGCACCATCTAAGTACAGGTAAACACCGTTTTTGTCAATAAGTGAAAAGACATAGCCGAATTTTTGCAGCATCGTTTTAAAAGGGGAAATTAACTCACATGTTAATTGAATAAGTTCATTGTTCCGGTCTAATATTGCCTGAACTTCAGAACTTAAAGATCTGCTGCCAACGGTTTTGGCATAGGGATCGATTCCGTACTTTCTTGACCTGAACCAGGATTCGGCTACGTAACGTCTGAGGCAGGTTGCTTTGCGGGGATCTTCATTATGGTGGAGAAACTGTTCTTTGCAGTCGACCAGTGCATGTAACCAAGAAGAATAATTAGAGACATCTACTGCAGGGTACAGGTTGAGATTCAGTTCCAAATTAATGTTCACCTCCTTGGCATTGTGGTTAACCGGACACGTTTACCCATAAACAGCAAAGGGCCATAGAACTCCCCCGGTCAGGAAACTGATGGCCCAATACCAAACTGTTATAGGTTGTTATGTTTTTTTGTTTATTGCAAATATTTATGGCAAATGTGCAACTGCGGCTATGTAAAGGTCGGTATGGCATCATCAGTTTCCTTTATTTCGCAGTAG
The DNA here is from genome assembly GCA_012512955.1 of Clostridia bacterium. Taxonomy (GTDB): domain Bacteria; phylum Bacillota; class DULZ01; order DULZ01; family DULZ01; genus JAAZDD01. The sequence goes on along the minus strand of JAAZDD010000194.1, from coordinate 1,055 downwards.
TTGCGCTGTTTGCCGGAAGGAGTTTTGTTATCCTAATTAATATGTTTTCATATTTCATTATTGAGATCAATTAAAAAATATTGCCGAAGTATTTTAAATTCACAGATTCTTTCTGGAAAGGTTGTTTAGACTGAATTGAACATGTAAATAGTGGCCGGGGCCCAGGTAGTTGGGTAGACCTTCTTTGCTATTAGACCGAGGGATAGGTCTACAAAACCTTTCTTTCTGCCTATAGACACAGATTTAAGGCACGTGTATAATTAGCCCATGAGTGGCTAACCATTCATGATATTGGTTATTTTGGAAAAGTATTGAGAGGTAATGATATGAACCAAAACAGTAGGTTGCCATTTGCCCAAAAGAAGATTCCCACCCCTTTTCCGGTGGGTCCGGTCAATTGCTACCTGATCAAAGAAGATCCGGTTACTTTAATCGATCCCGGTCCTGACTACCTGCCTGCCAGGGAAGCCCTGGTGCAGGCTCTGCATGAGGAGGGGCTGTCCCCGAAAGATGTGAAGCGGGTATTGATTACCCATGGACACAGCGATCATGGGGGACTGGCCGGCTGGCTCAATGAATTGGGGGCGGAGGTATATTTGCACCGGGCGGAGGCCAAAAAATTGCAGGAACAGGATTTTTTGAGTGATCGGAGGGAATTGTTTCTGGGTGCAGGGTTACCTCCCCTGATCATTGAAAAACTGGCCCCGGTCAGCGATCGTATGACTTCTTTTAACGGTCAGTTGAAGTATTTCCATTCTCTGACCGGTGGGGACCGGATTCCTTTTGAAAACCATGCCCTGGAAGTGCTTGCTACTCCCGGCCACAGCGGAGGGCACCTGGCTTTTTACGAGCCGGAGGCAGGACTCCTGTTTGCCGGTGATACCGTTCTGGAGCAGATCAGTCCCAATCCTTTTCCGGAACCCGATGCCGGTCATCCCCGGGGCAGGTCCGCCAGCCTGCAGCAGTTTTTGAATACCTTGAACTCTCTTATGGAATTGCCGGTGATTACCGTGTGTCCCGGGCACGGCAAGACCTTTGACGGGATGATACAGCGG
>JAAZDD010000193.1 GCA_012512955.1 Clostridia bacterium | reverse complement strand
GTGCCAGGCCCAGGGCGATACATAGCAGCATCATCATATCCCGAATGGTCACCCACATCCGTTTATTGGTGCCAAAAGCACCTTCAAACATGGCCCCGTAAACCTTCAGGGGATTCAGTTTTACGATGGCAAAAATGATCACCGCGCAAAGGACCAGAGCGGCCAGCAAAGCCAGTAACCGGATACCCATGGCTTTCCAAACGGGAAAGGGTACACCGCGTTTGGAAATACGCACAAATGGTTCGGTGTGTTTTAATTCGGGTTGCATGTGCATGCCGTCGCCTCCTCACCGAGATGTGTCATCAAAAGGCCTATTTCCTCTTTTTTGGCGGCGCGGGCATCCACAATACAACTGACCTTACCGGCACAGAGGACCAGGATCCGATCACAGAGTTGCAGCAGTACATCCAAATCCTCACCGACATAGATAACAGCCGTACCCAGTTCCTTTTGCTCGTTCAGCAGATCGAAAATGGTATGAGTAGTCCTGATATCCAGACCCCGCACAGCATAGGCGGTCATCAACAGGGAAGGTTTTCCGGCGATTTCCCGGCCAACCAGCACTTTTTGCACATTGCCGCCGGAAAGACGCCTGATGGGGATTCTAAGACCGGGAGTGTCAACTTGTAGCTGCTCCACGATCCTTTCAGCCAGCTTTTTGGGAGACTTGCGGTCAGCGAAAAAGGGTTTTCCCTCTTTATAGCTCCTGAGCATCACATTATCCACCAAGTCCATGCTGCCAACCAATCCCATGCCGAAACGGTCCTCCGGCACGAAAGCCAAACCCACCCCCAGCTTATAGATATCCAGGGGATCCTTCCCGGCGAGCTCCTCCTGCTTCCCGTCAGGGGTAACCAGGCGGATGGAGCCACCGCTTTCAACACGTTGCAAACCGGCAATAGCTTCCAGCAACTCCCGCTGGCCGCTGCCGGTGATTCCCGCTATACCCAGGATTTCACCGCCATAAGCGGTAAAGGAGACATTATCCAGCCGCTTGACACCGTCTGCATCAAGCACCGTTAAGTTCTTTACCACCAGGCGCTCCACCTGGTCTTTCGGCTCCGGCCTGGCAATATTCAGAGAAACGGCACGACCGACCATCATGTCGGTCAGCTTCTGGGGATTGGTGTCCTTGGTGGCCACTTCGCCGACATACTTGCCCCGGCGTAAAACGGCCACCCGGTCGGAAATCTCCATCACCTCATGGAGCTTATGGGTAATGATCACAATGGATTTGCCGTCGGCCTTCATATTGCGCATGACGGCAAATAGTTTTTGTGTTTCCTGGGGGGTAAGCACAGCCGTAGGCTCATCCAGGATCAGTATTTCGGCACCCCGGTAGAGGATCTTGATGATTTCCAGGGTTTGCTTTTCGGAAACAGACATATCGAAGACCTTTTTATCCGGATCAATTTGAAAGCCGTAGCGTTCACAGATCTGTTTCACCTGGCTGCGCACATTTTTCAAATCAATGAGGGGGTTTTCATTTAAACCCAGCACAATGTTTTCCGCGGCGGTCAGTACATCCACCAACTTAAAATGCTGGTGAACCATACCGATACCGAGGAGGTAAGCATCTCTGGGACTGCGGATCACCACCGGATTGCCGTTGACAATGATATGCCCTTCATCCGGCAGGTAAATACCGGAGAGCATGTTCATGAGGGTGGTCTTTCCGCTGCCGTTTTCGCCCAAGAGGGCCAGAATCTCACCACGGTGGATATCCAGGCACACCTGGTCATTGGCCACCACAGGGCCGAAGGTTTTGGTGATATTGATTAGTTGAGCAGCCTTATCTACTGTGTTTTTGTTTTCCACAACTAATTGTCCTTTCTGAATGGATTTAATATCTCCCGACCGTGAGAAAGGCAAAGCCGGTCGTGAGCAGGGGATTGTCCCCTATACCATGATCCGGTTGAGGCGGATGTTAAAGGGGAGAGAAGCAGACCAGCTGTTTCTCTCCCCCCGGAGTCAAACTAGTTGAGTTCCTTGATTCCGTCAATGCGCAGGGAGAAATAAGGTGCACTGCGGAGGGTGGACTCGTAGAAAATGCCGTTCTCGATGGCTTCGCCGACATCACCCACCCAGTCTCCGTCGGTATCAATAGCCAGGAAAGAAGTAACCTTTTGACCGTCTACAGTGAAGTTAGCGGTATCAAAGACATGCAGGGAGCCGTCCTTCAGAGCGGCCTCAACCTCGGCAACCTTTTCGGCAGTACCCGGTGCGCAGCTGTCGCCCAAGGGGGAGATCATCACAGCACCGATTTCATAACCGCCGGAGAAGTCGGAAGGCATAGCCTCGCCGGTGATCATTCTTTCGATGGTAGGTGTATACAGGGCGGCCCAGTTGTTCTGAGCGGAAGTCAAAGCTGCCTTAGGCGCAACGGAGCGCATGTCGATGTTGTAACCTACACAATAAGCAACTTTACCGCTATCCAGGGCGGCCTGCACAGCCGAAGGAGCACCGGTGGAGTCAGCATGCTGACCGATAATCACTGCGCCTCTGCTCATCAGGGCATTGGCGGCCTCACCTTCAGCCACGGGATCGTACCAGGAGTTGGTGTACTGGACATCCATATGGGCATCAGGTACAATGCTCCGGATTCCCAGGAAGAAGGCCGTATAGCCGGACACCACTTCCGCATAGGGGTAAGCACCTACATAGCCCACATAGGGATCAGACACAAGACCTTCATCCATCAGTTCTTTAAGCTTCATACCGGCCACAACACCGGAGACATAGCGGCTCTGGAAGGTGTAGGGGAAGAGGTTGGCCACATTGTCCACAGGTTCGAATGCGGCGGTATCACCGGTGGAAGCCACAAAGATAATCTCGGGATACTCAGCGGCTGCAGCCATCATATGGGACTGATGACCGTAACTGTTGGAGATGATAATGTGGCAACCCTGCGCCGCCAGGTCAACGGCGGTGTCGTAAGCGGTTTCATCTTCAGGGATATTATACTTAAAGATCACCTGAGACTCAGACAAGCCCAGGTTCTTAATCGCACCTTTAATGCCTTCGATATGGGCCATGTCATAGCCGGAGTTCTCATCGTGGATCAGGATAACCCCAATTTTCAACTGGTCAGCGGGAATGGGATCCCTGTCGCTGCGTTGAGGAAGTTGCCATTCTGTCGATGCCGGTGTTTCAGCAGGTGCCTCTGCAGGCGTCTCAGGAGCGGCCGGCTCACTTGGAGATTGCTGTCCCCCGCCACATCCGGCTAAAAGACTGCTCGTTAAGAAAAGAACTAGCACAATCAGAGACATTCTTTTAAACTTTAGCAACAATTTGTCTTTCCTCCCTTCTTAATCAAAAGCACCGTGATGTCTTGATTAGATGTCTTTCTATACCACCCCCTCAAGGGAATCGAACACCTAACCTAAGTCAAAGAATTAAAACCATCGGTTTCAGTTGCCAGCAAAACCCAGGTGTTAGATGGCATCGCCGACAGGTATAATTCTAAAAACACAATTCTACAAAAAATCAATAAATCCTGCCAAGAAGATTC
>JAAZDD010000192.1 GCA_012512955.1 Clostridia bacterium | reverse complement strand
GCCGGCGGTTTTTTCTTTTCATAGAGAATAAGGCTAATTTGAAAGGGAGACAGGTGCCTGTCATCATGTTAAGCATTGTGGGAAGGAGGTTGTGCCGGTGGAAGATCTTTGGCTGCAGATCAGCAATTTGGGTTTTCCCATGGCGGTGGCCATTTATCTCCTGGTCCGGGTGGAGAAGAAACTGGATGATCTGACCATGGCCATCAATACCTTGGGGGAAATTCTCCGGCGGGAATTTGGCTAAAAACCCGTTGACTACGAACATATGTTCGATTATAATTTCAGCAAGAGCATAAGGGAGGTGTTGGCTCCAATGGAAAAAACTAACCGTATTGACTGGGAGGAATTATGGCCCCGGCTGGTGGCCTTGTATCCCTTCATGGCTGAAGACGGTGGAAACTATACAACAGTGATTCTTACGGAAGGAGAGGAATTGGTGGATACCCGCAAAACGAAAACGGTGCTGGCTCACCTGGCCCGGAATTTTGCCCTTGATTTGACTTTGGTCAAAGCCAGGGGACTAAAAGTGCTGCGCTGTCGCCGGGAGGTGCCTTTGGTTTTTCTGCCGGAGCTGGTGCTGCTGCCGGTAAAAAGGAGGGAGGCCCCCATGAAGGATGCGGGAAGTCTTGCTTATGTGGTTTTGGCCCAGGTAGCCGGTTGGGAGGAAGCGGGGGAACAGCCGTACCGGACCAGAATTGCTTTTCATGGAGGGGCGTTTCTGGAGGTGATGACCACTCCCGGGACCTTCCGGAAGAAAGTGGCGGAAGCGGAATTGGTACTGGGGGATTACCACCGTCGTCATCACCCGCCCCAGCTCCTGCCCGGTTACCCGGTAGGTTACGGCTGGCCGGCGGAGGGACAACCGGTTCCCTGCTTCCGGGAGCGGCTGCCCAGGCGAGGTTATACGGGCTGGTATTAGGCAGGAATCAGCCGGGGAAAAGAGAATACTTCATCATCAAAGTAGCAGGGGGTCAAAGGAATGTATCGGACAAAGAAATGGTTGATTGGTTTTGTGTTGCTGCTGGTTTTCCTGTTGCCGGCGGCGCCGGGGGCCTGGGCCGCCCAGGAAGATGTGGAATTGCTGGCCCAAATCAAAAGGATTGTGGAAGGAAACTATGTGGACCCGGTGGAACCGGCTGTGCTGGAGGCAGCAACCATCGAGGAGTTATTTGAAAAACTGGATGATCCCCACAGCGGTTATCTGACCCCAAAGCAGTTTGAGGATTTTCAGATCTCCTCCTCCCAGGAGTATGCCGGGGTGGGAATGCAGTTGGTCCAAAAGGAAGAATATGTGGAAGTAGTTACCGTCTTTCCCAATACACCGGCGGAAAGGGTGGGAGTGCAGCCCGGCGATATTATCCGGGCAGTCAACGGGGAGGACATGACCGGTCGGTCCTTGGAAGAAGTGGCTGCTTTAATCCGGGGGAAAGAAGGGACCGCAGTCCTGATCGAGTTTTTCCGGGAGAGTACCGGGGAGCAGAGAATCGTTTCCCTGACCAGGGAGCTGATCCACCTGGAAGTGCTGGAGCACCGCCTGGAGGAGGGGAACATCGGTTACATACGTGTCAAATCATTTACCCCTACGGTCGGCCGGGAATTCGACCAGGTGCTGAAAGATTTGCGCAGTCAGGGCATGCAGGGTCTCATTCTTGACCTGAGGCAGAACCCCGGCGGGTATTTAACAGCGGCTTTGGATATCGGTTCTCATTTTGCGGGGGTAGGGGAACCTTTGCTGCATATCGAGGGACGGGACAGTGACCCGGTAAGCTACCAGTCCCTGACGCAGGCCTTTGATCTGCCCGTAGCGGTGCTGGTGGATGAGGGCAGTGCCAGTGCTTCGGAAATAGTGGCCGGGATTATCAGGGACAGCGGTGCCGGCCGGGTGTTTGGCACCACTACTTTCGGCAAAGCCTCCGTCCAGACCTTGTTTACCCTGCCCCAGGGAGGAGCGGTCAAACTGACCACGGCCCGTTACCTGACACCCAATAAAGTGGATTTAAACGGGGTAGGACTGGTGCCCGATGAGATCATTGAGGAACCGGAGGAACAGCTCCAGGCGGCAATTGCCTATTTGCAGCAGGAAATAGCCAAGAGACCTGCCCCTTCCGGCCGGGTGCTGGTATTGAGGGATAACCGGGCTTTGTTTGAGGAAAAGGAAGTAGTCTTGTCTCCTGAGCCCATTCAAAGGGAGGGGCAGCTCCTGGTACCCTTTAGGCAGTTGGGGGAAATATTCAATATTCAAGTTGACTGGGATGGAACAAATAACCAGGCTCTTGCGTCTAAGGGAGATAAAGAGGAACTGAGAGTGGCGCCGGGCAGTGGACAGGCTCTCATTAACGGTCAGGTCCAAACCTTAGAAGTACCTCCGGTATTGCAGGAGGGGCGGCTTTTGGTTCCCGTCAGGCTGTTGGCCGACTTTATGGGTGGGGACTGCGTCTATGACGGGGCCACCCAAACGGTGACCGTTACCTGGTAGTTATATGCAATTTTTTGGCGAAGGGGAGCGATGCGACAGGAATCAGCTCCCTTTAAAGCGAATTTTAGGGAAAAGAGCCGGAAGGAAGAAAGGGGTAGAGAAAGTGCGAGGAAGGAAAGCAGTTGCCGCGGTGACTCTGTTGGTATTCCTGTTAACCCTGGCCGGACCTGCAGGGGCCGCACCTTTTAAGGATATGAACAGCAGTCATTGGGCCAACAAGGACGTTACGAAAATGTATGCTAAAGGGGTAGTTGCCGGGTACGGTGACGAATACCGGCCCAACCAGTCCATTTCCCGGGAGCAGGTTATCGTCATGTTAATCAGGGTGCTGGGGTTAGCCGGGGAGGCCTCCGCTCAGTCCCTGCCCGCTACTTTCAGGAACCCGGAAGCGGTAAGCAAGGACTTCCAGCCTATCATTGCTTTGGCGGTGAATAAGGGGATTATTTCCGGCGGGGATTTATTGGACTTCCGTCCCCGGGATTCCGCCAAACGGTATGAAGTTGCCGTTTTTATCGCCCGGGCCATGGGATTTGATGCCGGTGCAGGGAGCAGCAGCCTGCCCTTTACCGATGCCAAGGAATTAAATGACTGGGCACCCTGGGCGGCTCCCTATGTCCGTTATGTTTACGACCAGGGAATCATGAGCGGGGATGTCAACGGTGCTTTCCGTCCCATGGATGAAGTGACCAGGGCGGAAATGGCGGCGCTGCTGTCCCGGGTGGATGCCAAGCTGGGGAGGCTGACGGCTAACACCATTAAAGGGGAAGCTTACTCCGTCAGTCCTACCGTTAACTCCATTCTGGTTCAGGACGGCAGCGGGCAGATTATTACCGTCCCGGTGGCCGCTGATGCAGCCATTTACAAGGACAATAAGCCGGTGGGCCTGCAGCAGTTGCAGCGGGGAGATAAACTGGAGGTTATTAAAAACGCCCAGGGACAGGGTGTGTACCTGGAAGTGATCCCGGCGGATGCTTTTGTTTACGACCAGGTTCAGGTAAACGGTACGGTGGAGGCAGTGCAAGGGATTAATGTGGTTTCCTTGACGGTAAGAACTGCCGGGGGAGCGACCACCTATACCTTGGCTGGAAATGTGGAGGTCACCGTAGACGGTTTGCCGGCCAAAACAGCTGATCTCCTGGTGGGCCAGGAAGTGACCCTGACGGTGAAAGGCAACACTGTAGTTGAGGTTGTGGCCAGGAATGTGGAAAGGGAAATTTACGGTGAATTGGACGCAGTGAGTTTGGGCCTGCCCCCCTCCCTGACCGTTGTTGACGGGGCCAACAAGCGGACTACCTATACCATTGGGAGCGGTGCCCGGATCGAACTTGACGGGTCCGTAGTCGACCCCAGTGCTCTGGTCGCCGGGCAACAGATCAGGGCGATAGTTAAAGGTAATGAAATCAGCCGCCTGTGGGCAACCAGTTTTACCGGTGAAGCGGTGGGTACTTTGGTGAGAGCTGAGTTTGCCCCGGTGGAAAGAGTAGTACTGAAGGTAGAGACGGCCAAGGGTGTTTACAGTGAAGTGACTTATGAAGTAGAGCGGAATGCCAGGATCCGGCGGGACGGCAGCAGGGCTACCCTTAGGGATTTGGTGCCCGGTGATGAGGTGGAGCTGGTACTGACCAACGGCAAAGTAACGGAATTGTACGCTGAACTGGTGGAAGTAAGAACAGAGGGCCGGGTAATTGCCGTGACTTTGGCTTATACTCCTTCCCTCACCATCATTGACAATCAGGGACATGAAAGGACCTTCACCATCGCCCCCGACGCCCGGTTGCGTCGGGATCGCGTCCGCATTGCCGTGGAGGACCTGCGGGTCGATGATTATGTTACCATCCGGGCGGAGGGCCAAACCATTGTGGATTTGAGGGCTGAGGACCGGGTGGTCAGTGATTACCTGATTGGCACCATCGGGGAAATCAACAGCAGGGCCCGGGTGGTGGTGCTGGAGGATCCAGAGGAGCAAACCCGGTTTAGCGTCGGTATTTATGTGGATCAGTACGATACCAGGATTATCAAATTTGGCTACGATATTGACTTTAATGAATTGGAAGTCGGTGATAAAATCATCGTCGTCGGGAAAGCGGAAAGCTACCGCTTCCTGGCAGAGACCATTCTGGTTATCAGCGCCGCCAGGTAACTGGGCTAAGGTAATTCTTGTTCAGGCTGTTAATGTGTTGCGGAGCGGAGCAAACATTAGCAGCCTTTTTGTTGTGCTATAAAATGCTGAAGCCTTGCAAGAATAATATTGTCCTCCTTTTAATCAGATGATATAATCAAAGATGGTCCGACTGACCAGTCGGTTCTCGGAATATTGCAGATGTTTTATGTGGAGGGGAAGAAATCAGATGAATTGGAAACAAGGCTGGAAAACGGGAGTCATCTTGTTGTTGGTCCTGACCCTCGTTGGTTGTGGGGCTCAGTCTCCGCCGGAGGAGGCCACAGTGAGGGCCATTCCGGTAGAGGTAACCACAGTGGAGAAAGGTACTGTCACTGTGACTGATACAGTGACAGGGAGTCTCAGCCCCACGGTGGAGGTGCAGGTAGTACCCAAGCTGGGTGGTAAGATTGACCGGGTTGCGGTCAAAGTCGGTGATCAGGTGAAAGCAGGGGACTTGTTGGTCCAATTGGATACCAGTGACATTGAGGCCCAGGTCCGGCAGGCGGAAGCAGCGGTGGAAGCTGCCAGAACCGGCTATGCCAATGCAGAGGCCAAGCTGCCTAATGCCCTCAAAATCGCCCAGGCAAACTATGATGCGGCCAAAAGCGCCTATGATCGCCTGGAATACCTGTACCGGGAAGGTGGCGTTTCGGAACAGCAGTTGGAGGGAGCCCGGACCCAATTGGAGGTAGCTGCCGCCCAACTGGCCGATGCCCAAACTGCCTCTCTCCAGTTGGAGACCTTGGCAGCCCAGGTAAAACAGGCGGAAGCCGCTTATGATCTGGCAAGGACCCAGTTGAACAATGCTGCAGTTACTGCTCCCGTGGCCGGAACCGTGACGGCTGTACATATGGAGGAGGGGCAGATGGCCGGTCCCAGCATGCCCCTGGTGACGGTGGCACAACTGGATCCGGTGATTGCTGTCTTCAGTTTGACGGAATCCCAGGTAGGTAAGTTGAAAACGGGGGAACAGGTTAGCGTACAAGTAAAGGCTGCCGGGACGGAACCCTGGCAGGGGCAGGTAACGGAAGTGGCCCCGTCGGCAGATCCCCGTACACGTACTTATAAGGTGAAAGTGGAACTACCTAACGGTGACGGAATGCTCAAAGGGGGCATGACCGCCCAGGTGGGCCTGGTCCTGGACAGCGTTGAAGATGCAGTGGTGGTACCGGTTAACAGTATCGTTACCAAAGGGAATCGCCAGAACATCTACTTGCTGGAAGGGGAAACAGTGCGGGAATGCCCGGTGGAAATACTGTTACAAAATGATGAGGTGGCCGCCGTCTCCGGTGAGGTGGAAGTAGGAGCCAAGGTAGTCATCGCCGGGCAGAATCTCCTGCAGGACGGGAGCTTGGTGAGAGATGTTACTGGGGAGGGTAAATAAG
>JAAZDD010000191.1 GCA_012512955.1 Clostridia bacterium | reverse complement strand
GATGGCAAACAAATGATGTTTGTCATCGTAGAGAGGACGGAAATCCATAGCCCGGAAGATCTCATCCAGTTTTTGGATCACATCTTCCATCTCTTTAACTAAAACTTCCACCCGGCTCAGTAATCCTTCCAGTTCTGCCTGGCAGACCTGTCTTTCAGTTTCAGTCAAGCCCTCCAGTTTTCCAAGCAGACCGCGATAAACCTCCTCCAGCGTAACCGGTCCAGGAGTTTGGTCCAGCAGTGCCAGCAAGTCGGAACCAATTTCCCGTTCTTTGAGGTTCCTGAGTAACTCCGGATCAGGGAAAAGCGCCTGCCGCTCCTTTTTAAGGGCTGCCACCATCTCTTTTAATTTCACTTGCCAGGTTCCCTCCGTCAAGGGGAGGGTATCCAAGTATTCCAGCAATTCCACCGGAGCAAACCGGTCCCAGTCCCTCGTTGTCTCCTGTTCACCGGGAAATGCCAGGCAATAAGTATCTTTCAATCCCTTGACCAGTCCGGGTCCCCATAAAGGTTTGGTCAAATAATCTTCCACGGCCTTTTTCACCACCAAAAGGTAGCCGGCCAGGTTACCGCTGTCTACGGTGGAAATAAAGTAAGGCCGCAAAGGCTCCAGGGTTCTGGTATCATACCAATTTAACAAGTGTCCCAGCCAGGTTTCCATTTTCGCCATGGTGGCCAGGGTAGCTTGCACCCGCCTGATGAAGCCGGTGGTGGTCAAATAGCCAAAATCCCGGGCAGCGGCATAAGACAAGAACAGGAACCCGATGTTGGTGGGAGAAGTCCGGTGGGCCAATCCATTAGGCGGATCCACCTGGTAATTGTCCGGGGGAAGATAGTTATTTTCTTCATTGGCAAAATCCTCGTAGAAAGCCCAGGTCCGGCGGGCCAGCCGCCGGAGAATCCGCTCATCCGCCTCGCTGATAGGCTCCCTGTGTTCTCCTATGGCGAGACTCACTAGATAGGCTACCCAGGGAGAACCCAGCCATAACAAAGCAAAGGGTAAAGCATAAACCAGACCGGAGGGACGGACCAGGACCACCGCCGGTAATACGGCAATGCCCACCACCAACCCTACCCGCATTCGTCTAAGAAAACCGGTCAAATCGTTTTTCAGGGATTTCTCCACATCAGCAGCGGTGACCCATTCCAATAACTGCCTGCGGGAAACAAAAACCCGGTATATAGTTCTTACTGCCGCATCAACCATTAAACCCGCCTGGTGGGGCAAAAAGACCACCAGCAACAATCCCTGGAGCAAAGCATTCCGGAAACCCTGCAAAGCATAACGAGGTTCCCGGGCTTTCAGGGCTTGCAGGAACTCTGCCAATACCGGCAAGATTTGGGGCAGCAGGGCCACAGCCAGCCAAATCAAGGGATTCCCCGGCAGCCACAACAAACCTCCTAAGAGCAAAAGGAATTGTCCCACGGGTACCATACTGCGCCTCAAGTTATCGAACATTTTCCATTTGGACAAGGGGGACAAGGGGTTTTTGACCGGCTGACCCTGCCTGTTCCTCACCCTGGAAAATAACCAGGGCAGCAGTTGCCAGTCGCCCCGGACCCAGCGGTGCTGCCGGGCGGCATAGGCACTGTATGTTCCCGGATACCCGTCGATCAATTCCACATCAGTGGCTAAACCGACCCGCAGGTAACTGCCTTCCAACAGGTCATGGCTTAAGACACAGCCTTCCGGTATGGCTTCCGCCAGCACCTCCTGAAAAACCCGCAGGTCATAAATACCTTTCCCGGTAAAAATACCTTCCCCAAAGAGATCCTGGTAAACATCGGAGACCGCCGTGGTGTAAGGATCAATCCCGCCCGCCCCGGCAAAAAGACGGGTGAAAGCCGATTGATTGGCGCTTTCAATGCCGATCCCGATGCGGGGCTGGATGAGGCCGTAACCCTTGATCACGGTTCCTTTCTTGGGACAAATGACCGGCCGGTGGAGAGGATGGGCCATGGCCCCAATCAGTTTTTTCGCCGTATCAATGGTCAGGCGGGTATCCGCATCCAGGGTGATAACATATTTAATCTTGCCGGTAATTTTATCTAAGCCGGGTGATACGGTCCTGAAGGTGGTGTCCTGTTCCCCCAGCAGGAGCCGGTTGAATTCCACCAAGGCTCCCCGTTTTCGTTCCCAGCCGGTCCAACGTCCCTGGGTTGGGCAAAGAACCCTTTCCCTTTGACAATAAAAAAACAGTTCCCTGCCTTCTCCATATTCCCGGTTAAGGCGTTGGACTCCCCGCAGCCCTGCCTGAATAATGGCCTCGTCTTCCGGCGTTGTTTTTTCCCCACTGTCTTTAAAGTCACCGGCCAATGCAAAATAAAGGTTATCCTCCCGGTTGGCCAGGTAATAGGTCTCCAACCGCTCCAGCAGTTCTCCCACTTTGGCCGGATTGGGCAAGAGAGCCGGGATCACCACCATGGTGGCCTCCCCGGCCGGGATTCCTTCCTCAAAGGCCAGTTTCGGCAAAAAGGCAGGTGCCGTTAAAGCGGCCGCCATGCGATTCACCAGGAAGACCGCCGCTTCGCTAAGGGGCAGAAGCGCAAGCAGCAAGGCTGCCACCCCAAAGACCGGGTTTCCTCCTGACAGGCGGAAGCTATACCAGGCCAGGGGCAGCACCAAAACCAACGTCAGGGCTATAATGGCTCCATAGTAATAATAGGAAGGATAATCGTGGAAACGGTGGGCACCGGATTTGCCTGTTAACCCTTTGATTAACTCCTTCCTGCCTTCACCCAGCAAATAATAGCCCACATGATCCAAGGGGGATTTCCTGTTTTCATTCTGTTTTGCCAGAGCAACGGCAATCCGGGCCACCCTGGTTTCCGGCATCCCATAACGGCGGGCCAGCTGTCCCACCTGCCGGCGGTAGTAATCCCGGGACTCCGGATCCATGGCCCTGTAAACCTGGGCCGGATCGCCATTGAGCAGCAATTCCACCCTGCTTAAAGCTTCAAAAACATCTTCCCAGTTCAACAGGGAGATATTTTTAAGGCTGACAATCCCATTACCCACGGTGATTTTGCGGGAGGCTTGTTCAAAATGCTCCTGCTCCACCAAAGTATCCAAATCGGTGCCGTAATCAAGGAGATACTGCTCCAGCCGGTGGTGCAGTACCTCATCATCGCCCTTTTTCCGGAGCTCCCTCACCAACTGCACCACGAAAGAGGAGGATTGCCTGCCGGCTTGGGAGGCCAGGATTTCCTGAACCCTTTGCAGCCGGTCTTCCGGCGCCAAACGGGCAACCTGCTCCGCCTCCGTCCACTGGTTCTCGGTCCTCACGATCTTATCGGCCAGGTGACGCAGGTATTCCAGCAAAGCCACTTTCAGCATCAGGGCCAGAGACCATAATTCTGCCATCCGCAGGACCCGGTATTCCTGGTAAGCTGCCAGGAAAGCCACCAACTCATTTTGGTCCAACCTGCCGTCGGTATGGCTGATCAGTTCCAAAGCGATGGCATAGATCCGGGGATACCCCTTCAGGGGCCCGGTGTTGAGCACAGGCAGCTTGGCATGGCGCTCCTGCCTTAAGAGCTGCCCTGCCTCTTTGGCCTGTTCCTCAATTATGTAATAATTGTCCAATATCCATTCGGAAGCCGGTGATAAGCGGTCAGTTTCCTTAGCCTTATCATTCAAATACCGGTAAATGACAGTCAACCGGTCGAAGTTAGCCTCCAACCGCTCCAGGAG
>JAAZDD010000190.1 GCA_012512955.1 Clostridia bacterium | reverse complement strand
ACTTTCCGACCGGACCAGGCGATTAACCGGGCGGAGATGGCAGCCATCCTGTTAAGAGCAATGCGGAATGTAGGCAGTGGTGAAGGAGAAGTCTCTTTTTCCGATGAATTGCCCGATTGGGCGGAAGAAAGCATCATTCTGGCCGCCAAATTGGGTCTGGTCAGCGGTTTTGCAGATGGGACTTTCCGGCCCCTGGAACCGGTTACCAGGAGTCAGGCGGTGGCCTTTTTAAACCGGCTGCTGGAAGCCCGGGGTGCCCAGTACGAACTGTACGGCACCGTCTCCAGTCTGGAACCGGGGACTGTCACCTTGGAACTTGAGGGACGGCAGGTTCAATTGCCTTTGGCCGAAGATGCCTCCATTGTTTACCAAAATCGCTGGCTCGGTGTGCAAGAAGCAGCCGCCCGATTGCCTTTGACCGGCTACCTGGCTTTTAATCCGGACAATAAAATTGCTTTTGTCCACCTGGTGGATGGGAAGGGAAATAACAGCGTTTCCATTGCCCTGCAGCAAAGACAGGAGGCGCCAAGTTCCGGTTCTTCAACTTTTCCCCAGCTAATGGATTATCGATTGGAGGAAGCAACGGGGGAGCAGCGGGAAATCACGGACCCGGCGGCCAGTCTGGCAATTACCAAGGCGGCCATGGGTATTCCGGAACTAAGCCGGGAAACCAATGCCGACGGCCGGGGGCAGATCATTGCCATTATTGACAGCGGTGTGGATCCGGGGCATCCTGATCTGCGGCGAACCAGCCACAACCAGCGGAAAATCATTGGCTGGGCCAATTTTACCGGGGAAGGCCTGGTGAAACTGGAGGGCACTGTTTCCGCGACTGCAAGGGTTCTGTCTCACCAGGGCCTTACCTACCGGCTGCCTTCATTGGAATCAAAAAGCGGTATTCTCCGTTTCGGTTTTTTGGAGGAGAGCAGCCAGGAAGCAGATTTTAATTTAAACGGCAGCCTGACGGACCGGTTCCTGGTGGTGGCTGCCGATTCGAAGATAGCCGGAGTTTATGACCAAATTGTACTTGACACCCAGGGAGACCGGGACTTGACCGGTGAACGGCCTTTAGGAGTTTTTGAAACTGACCGGCAGTATGCCTCTTTTGCCGGGCCCCACGGCAACAGTTTCAATCTGGTGGTCAGCCGGTTGTCTCCCACCGGCGATGAAGTGTTGTTCGGCTATGATCAGCTGGGTCATGGCACCCAGGTGGCCGGGGTAGCGGCGGCCAGCGGCGGTATTACGGGAGTGGCCCCGGGGGCCAGGTTGCTGGTAGCTAAAGTGCTGGACCGGAACGGCTTGACTGACTGGCAACGCCTGGCAGAAGCCATTCGCTGGGCGGCGGACCAGGGAGCAGACGTCATTAATCTAAGCCTGGGTTATTACCGGGATCGTTCCGCCGGCAACAATGTCTTGACGAAATTAGTAGATGACTTGTCGGCGCAGGGGATTATCTTCACCATTGCCGCCGGCAATGAGGGACCCGGGATCGGTACTTTGGCCACCCCGGGCAATGCCAAAAGCGCCATCAGTGTAGGTGCTTATATTACGCCGGAAATGTGGCAAAATGATTATGGTTATACTGTTTCTTCACCTACTCTCTGGTATTTCAGCTCTGCCGGGCCCCGTCAGGACGGTTTGATGGTGCCCACGGTGGTGGCGCCGGGCAGTGCCGTTTCCACTTGGCCTTTAAGTGCCGGCAACGGTTACCGGTTGGCAGAGGGGACCAGTATTGCTGCAGCCCATGTGGCCGGGGCGGTAGCCATTATGAGGGAAAGGGCGGCGGAGATTGAGCTGGTATTGGATGCCGGTGTTTTGAAAGGAGTCCTGGCCGCCGGTTCCCGGCCCTTGTCCGGCATGACGGCGGCGGAAGTGGGATACGGGGCTTTTGATGCTGCCTTAACCTGGCGGCAGTTGTCTCGCCGGCAGTATTCCCTTTACCCGTTGCGAGGTTATGCTTACCACCGCAGGTTGGGTTACGGGGAAGGATTGTATTCCCGGGAAATCATGCCCGGCGATGTTCCTTATTATGTGATTAACCAGGGGCAGGAGGAACAACTCCTCTTTTGGAATTCTACCGCTGATTGGCTGAGGCCCCTGTTTCGCATGACGGCTCTGCCGGCTGGGGGACGGAGGGAACTGCCGGTGGAGTACGTGCTGCCGGCTGAGCCGGGGATTTATACCGGCTGGTTGGAAGGTCGTTTTTTGACTTCCGCTGCGGCGGATATCCGGCTGATGACTACGGTCATTAAACCCTATTTATTGTATCAGGGCAACGGTTACCGGCAGGAATTGCCGGGTCGCTTACCGGCAGGGAATTATAAAAGATACTTTTTCAAAGTGCCGGCCGGTACGGGAGCCTTTCAGCTGGCTTTGTCGGTTCCCTACATTAGCGGGTCCGGTTTTGACGGGCGGGTTCGCTTCCATGTGAACGGGCCTGATGGGGCTCCTTACGGGATGAGCGACTGGACGGGACTGGCTCCGGAAGGGCAAAAAGGACGGGAATGGTCTAACCTTTTAATTGAGAAGCCGGAGCCGGGTATCTGGGAAGTAATTGTCTATAGTTCCGCTTCCCTTTCCACTTTTGGCAAGAAGGATTCCCAATACCGGCTCAGTGTGCAGCTGACCGGGGTCAGCCCGGACCAAGGCAGTGCTTCCCGGCCCAATTACCTGGTCAGTGTGGTGCCTAAACCACTGGTTCCGGGAAGGCCCAATTATGTAACGGTGCATGTACGGGACAGGGACAATCTGCGACCCATTACCGGGATGATCACCATCAATGATCAACTGTACCAGGTTACCAACGGGCAGGTGACCCTGACGGTGGTGCCGGAAGGCGCAGAGCTGCCCTTGAAAATTGAATTCTAGACAAAGGGGTAAGGGCTGGTTGCCGGTGGGGCCACCCAAGGAGCAGGGGGTCCCCAGCAGCACCAGCCCCTACTTGTACCTGCAGGGAAATGCTGTTAGAATGGTTGTGTAGCTTTGGCCTGAGGAAAGGAAGGGACTTATGCAAAGAAAACCATTCAAAATTTTGTTAATGGTGTTGATCGGTGTAGGGGTCCTGTTATCGGTCAATCTAGGGTTGGTCCGGGTCCGGTTGGAGCAGGAAAACCGCCAGGTGGAACTGGCGGTGGAATATAGTGAAGTACGCCGGTTGGCCAGGTGGTCAGGGGTTTCTTCCGGGGATATGCTGGCCAAAATTGCGGACAAGGGCGCCACCGGGGTGTTATTCAAAGAAGAAACGGTGGCCCAGTTGGAAACGGAGGCCTTATCGGTTAAATCAGGGGCAGCCCTGCTCTTGGAATATGGCTGGCAGGCGGAAGAGTTGCCCGGTTTTGATCCAAGAGCCACCTATCTGGTTACTGCCCGGGAGGATGTTTTTCACCGGCTGCGGGAGCAATTGTCCTTCAAAGCACCTAACCTCGCTACGGCGGAAAAGGACGGGGTGTATTTGCTCACCACCGGTTTGGGTCCGGGGGAATTGAGGGTTTTACCTGTCGGTTTTAATCAGGAAGGGATCCAGGCTGCCGGGCAGGCAGGCCTCAACATTATTCTCCAAGTGCAGAACTGGCCCCAGGCTACTCCCGAGGGAGTAGTGGGTGTAATGAGACAGGCCCTGGGGACGGAGGGGCTAACGGCGCTGCTGTTCAATGACGGAGTCCTGCCCGGTTATCCTAAGTCTTTGGAAGCGTTGCTGCAAGAACTGGGAAGAAGCCAGGTTCCGGTAGGCGTCATTGAGTTTTTTCCCCAGCGGGGGTTGACCCAGGTGTTGCAGAACCTGGATAAAAGAGGGGTGCGGCTCCACGCCCTGGGAGAGGAGGAAATGGCTAAGCAGACACCGGAAAAGGCTGTACAGCGGTTTGTCTTGGCCGCCGGGGAACGGAATAACCGGATCCTGTTGACCCGTTTCTTCTTCCGGCCGGAGGAACAGGATTGGACAGAGTACAACTTAGATTATCTCCAAACATTGGCTGCCGAACTGGAGAGGGAAGGATTTACCCTGGGCCCGGCCCGGCCTTTTGGAGCTTTACCTACTTCCAGGATGGACCTTTTTTTGATTGGGCTGGCAGTGGTGGCAGGGGGCGTCCTGCTGCTGAAAAGGTTTCTGTCCGAGCGGTTGGCCTGGGGTTTAGGCCTGATCGGAGCCGTAGGCTGGCTGGGATTACTCTTTTTGAATCTGGTGGAGCCGGGTCGCTTATTGATGGCTTTGGCGGCGGTGGTTATTTTCCCCAGTTTATCCCTCATGAACCACATTAAAGAAGAAGGAGCAGGCATTGGGGGCAGTGTGGCCTTGCTGTTGATGACGTCCCTGTACTCCCTGGTTGGGGCCGTTCTGATGGTGGGGCTGTTGGCCGATGTCAATTTTATGCTGAAGCTTGATCAATTCCGGGGCGTAAAAATTGCCCATGTGCTACCTCTCCTCATCGTGGTGTTATTCTGCTTTTTCCGGCGGGAAAAGGAACACTGGTACAATAAGCTCCGCTCCCTGTGGCAGGCCAAAATTTCCGTTGGCTGGGCCGTTTTGGCGGGGATCCTGGTGATTGCCCTGATTGTCTATGTGTCCCGTACCGGCAATGAATCCGGTGCGGTTACCGATTTGGAGCTCCGGCTGCGGACCTTGCTGGATCAATTGCTGGTGGTCCGGCCCCGGACCAAGGAGTTCCTCGTGGGCCATCCCATGTTGCTGCTGTTGTTTTACCTGGGTTACCGGCACCGGTACCTGCCGGTCTTAATTTTAGGGGCCATTGGACAAGTTTCTTTGGTGAATACCTTTGCCCATATTCATACCCCTTTATTAGTTTCTTTGCTCAGGGCCGTGAACGGCCTGTGGTTAGGCATAGCTTGCGGATTGGTGCTGATCTTTGGCTTCCGTCTCATCGTTAAATGGGGGGAGCGAGTGGACCATGGAAAATAGGATCGTCATTTCCGGCTATTATGGGTTTAATAATGTGGGGGATGAAGCTGTTCTTTACAGCATGCTCAGGACCTTGCGGGCCCAGCAGCCGGATCTGAAAGTGACCGTTTTGTCGGGGGACCCGGAAAAGACGGCCCGGAACTATGGCGTCCAGGCGGTGAACCGGTGGAACATCAAGGAGGTTTGGCAAGCCCTGAGGGAGTGCCGGCTCCTTATCAGCGGCGGCGGCAGTTTACTGCAGGATGTGACCAGCTCCCGGAATGTCCTCTATTATTTGGGAATTGTCCAACTGGCGAAAATGATGGGGAAAAAAGTGATGTTTTATGCCCAGGGAGTGGGCCCTGTTTCCAGGCGGCTCAGCCAGGAGGCCATTCGCCGGGTGGTCAACCAGGTGGATTTAATCACCGTCAGGGATGAAGCTTCCAAAGCCCTGTTACTGCAGCTGGGAGTGACGAAACCGGAGATCCTGATTAAAGCCGATCCGGTGCTGGGGCTTTATGCCAAGGAAATGGACCGGAATCAAGGCCTGAAGTACCTGGAGAAAAACGGGGTTCAACCGGCGGAGGGGGCCCCTCCGGTGATCGGTATTTCAGTCCGGGACTGGCACCAGTACCAGGGCTATAAGAAAGCGTTGGCTAAAGTGGGGGACCGGTTGGTAAAAGAAGGATACCAATTGGTGTTCTTGCCTTTTCATTTCCCTGATGACATTGCCCCTTCCCGGGAAATTGTGAATCTGATGGAAGAACCGGCGACGGTGATCAGGGATCAACTGGGCGTGGTGGAGATGCTTGGTTGTTTAAGTCCCATGCACCTCCTGATCGGGATGCGCCTTCATTCACTGATTATGGCTGCAGTCATGGGAGTGCCTGTCATCGGCATTTCCTATGACCCCAAAGTAGAGGCTTTCTTGAAGTCCATCGGACAACCTTTGGCGGGACGGGTAGAAACCCTGGATGCGGAGGTCCTGGCCGGGGAAGTCAGGAGGGTGCTGGCCAAAAGGGAGGAAGCGGTGGCCGATTTAAATGAGGCGGTGGCGGCCCTCCGGGTAGAAGCCAGGGATACCGGCCGTTTGGCTTTGGAATTATTAAAAACCAACTAATCAAGTTATACCAAGGAAGGGGTCCTGTCCTATATCATCCTCTGAACAGCCCCTTTTTTGTTACCCAAAACGGTAGCTGTGGAAAGCAGCATAATGCTTTATGGTAAGGAACAACTTGGGAGAAGATAACGTCAAATTGAGTATAAACATTTATCGACAGCAACCTGTCAGAAATGATGTCTGCGCAATGTGTATAGTTCTTGTGAGGAGGTTGATGATGTCCTTTGTGATTAAATCGAGATGGAGAAAGTTTACAGGACTGGTGCTTGCCGGGGTATTGGCAGGGTCGATGGCCCTGCAACCTGCCCTGGCCGGGGACACCGGAATCCTCGCTTCCGAAACGGGGCCGGAGATGATCTTGCCCAAACCCCGGTTGGAGTTAATAGACAGCAGGATGGTGGCGGAAGGGGTGGAGCATGCTACCTATCAAGGTACACTGGCTGACGGGGAGCCCATTATGGTCCAGGTGATCCAAGCGGATTTACATAACCCGGAAGTTACCGTGAAACCGGTAGCGGCCCAGGAAGGTAATTACGGAAAAAGGGAAAGCGTTGCCTCCCTGGGCGCCCGGACCGGAGCGGTGGCGGCGGTGAACGGGGGATTTTACGGTACCAGCCCTCCCTATGCGCCGGTGGGGAGTGTGGTCATTGACGGGGAACTGCAGGTGGCCTCGGATATGTACCGGACTTCCCTGGGCTGGCTGGAGGATGGGGCAGTCCGGTTTGGCTACTTTAATCCCCAAAGCTACTTGGAATTGGATCAGGGGCTGCGGCTGCCTGTTGCAGGAATCAACCAGGTGGAGGAAGGGGGAGAGGGAATCATTCTCTACACTCCTGAATGGGGCGAAACCGCCGGTTCCCCGGAGGAAACAGGGGTTTTGGCAGTGCTTGCTCCCCTGGAGGACGGAAGCTACCAGGTCACCGGCCTGGTGAGGGGAGCGGCGGCCATGCCGGCCGGAGGTTTTGTGGCCGGTCTTCCGGAGGAGGGCCCGGGAGTTAATGAGTTGCTTCCGGGAACCCGGGTGAAGGTGCATTTGGGACAGGACCCCAACTGGCCGGGACTA
Source organism: Clostridia bacterium (assembly GCA_012512955.1). Classification (GTDB taxonomy): domain Bacteria; phylum Bacillota; class DULZ01; order DULZ01; family DULZ01; genus JAAZDD01. The sequence goes on along the minus strand of JAAZDD010000190.1, from coordinate 2,101 downwards.
AAACACCTGTTGACAGGCGGGCCCTTATTGGTGGACGGGGGTCGTCCTGTATTTCAATATGCCCTGGAAGGCCTTGCCGGTACTTTGGCGGCCCGGCACCCCAGAACAGCGGTAGGCGTGACCGGGGACGGGAAGATGATGTTGGTTACGGTGGACGGCAGGCAGCCGGGAGTCAGTGTGGGAGCAACTTTTGAGGAATTGGCCTATTTAATGGCGGAACTGGGAGCCCGGCAGGCCATGGGTCTCGACGGTGGCGGCTCCACCACGGCCTGGGTCAACGGTCAAGTGGTAAACCGGGTCAGTGACGGCAGCCAGCGGTTGGTGGCCAACGGCCTGGTGGTCCGTTCCGGGATTGCTGTTTTTATTGACGGTAAGAGGATCTATTTTGATGTACCCCCCCGGCTGGAAGAGGGCCGGACGTTGGTTCCCCTGAGGGCCTTTTTTGAAGCCCTTGGGGCCACGGTAGATTGGCAGGAAGAAAGGAAAACAGTGGTGGCCGCCAAAGGAAACAGGTCCGTGGAACTGCCGGTAGGAGCTTTTTCGGCATTGGTCAATGGGGAGGAACTGTCATTGGATGTGCCAGCCAAAATAGTGGAAGGCCGCACCCTGGTGCCTCTTCGCTTTGTGGGCGAGGCCCTGGGAGCGGAGGTCCAGTGGGATCCGGCTAAGATTATTACGGTGAATTCCCTGGAGGAGGTGGGTCAATGAGCAAGAAATTGGGGCAGGTACTGGTGGGAATCTTGTTAATCCTGGGTTTGACTTCCCTACCGGCTCAAGGGGCATTGCCTCCCCGGGTGACTTGGGAATACACGGATCCGGGCCGGCAGAGTTACATCGGTTTCCTTACTTTGACACCCCAGGGAACCATCCTGGCTACCCGCAACGGTTTTCATGAACCGAAGGTAATAGAATTGGACCGGGACGGGGAAACCGTCTGGGAATACGGTCCCATCCAGGCCAACAGCGCGATGCCGCTTCCTAACGGCAATATCCTGATCGCTGACAGCGGGGCACCTGGCTTCCCCCTTAAACCCCGGATTATGGAGATTAACCGGGCAGGGCAGGTTTTGTGGGAGCATGCCTTCTCTCATCAGGGAGAGAGCCCCCGGCTGGCTTTACCCCTGGCAGGAAACCGGTACCTGGTGGTGCTCCCGGACCGGGTGGCGGAAATGGACCGGTCAGGTAAAGTCTACTGGCAGCAGGACGGCCTTTACTACCCCGTCTGGGCGGAAAGGCTGTATAACGGTAATACTTTGATTGTCGACCGGGGCTTTTATGGGGGCAAAGTGCTGGAAGTGGACAGGCGGGGACGGGAAGTATGGACCTATGGGGATTATGGAGTACCGGGAGAGACCCGGACTTTATCCAGGCCCGTCTGGGCTACCCGTTTGGCTGACGGCAGTACCTTGATCAGCGACCGGGGGAAGGCCCAGCTGTTGACAGTCCAGGACGGGGAAGCGGAAGTGACGGATCATTGGCAGGAAGTCTTGAGCGCCTTGCCGGTGGCGGACCGGTGGGTGGCTTTGCCTGGCTTGAGCAAGGGACAAATGTATTTAAGCCTGCCCTTGTCCGGGGGCCGTTCCGTCATCTGGCAGGTGGAGCGAAGGATTGAAACTTTCCTGGCCGGAGCTCCTTACCGGCTGCAAGTAGCGCCGGTGTTCCTGGACGGTGTCCTCTACGGAGGAGCCAGGGAGCTACTTAACCTGGTGGGGGCTGAGGTAACCTGGCAGGCAGAGACGAAGGAGCTGGAAATCAGCCAGGGAGACAGGAAAGGGCTGGTAACGGTAGATTCCGACCGGGGTCTGGTGGATGGGGAACCGGTACTCCTGGCGCCGCCTAAGTCTCTCGGCGGTACTACCCTTTTGCCCCTGGATTTTGTCAGGGATTACTTTGGCTTGGATTACAGCTGGGATGAAGAAAAGAGAACTTTGGATCTCTGTCCTTAGGCTGCCTCTTGCTTCCGGCAGCCTAAAGGCATATAATTGCTCCAGAGTGATTCCGGTAAAGAAGGTTTTTGGTCCATGCTTCGTGCCACAGTAGTTATCTTGCTTTTGAATATGTTGAGCCGGCTCCTGGGGTTTGTCCGGGATGCGGTGATTGT
>JAAZDD010000189.1 GCA_012512955.1 Clostridia bacterium | reverse complement strand
GGTAAACTGGGTACCCAGGTTTGTTCCTCTTTTATCAGCATTATTGATGACGGAGCTTTACCGGGAGCAATTATGTCGGCTCCCTTTGACGGTGAGGGTGTCAGCACCGGCCGGACGGCCCTGATCGAGAAAGGCACCCTGAAAAACTTCCTGCATAACTCATATACAGCGACTAAAGATGGGGTTACTTCTACAGGAAACGCGGTCCGCTCCTTTAAAAGTACACCGGAAGTGGGCACCACCAATTTCTTCATTGAAGCAGGTTCTGTATCGAGGGATGAATTGTTGTCCGGCATTGAGCAAGGCTTCTATGTGACTGAGGTCATGGGGATGCATACGGCCAATCCCATTTCCGGTGACTTTTCCGTGGGAGCCAGCGGCTTATGGATCGAAAAGGGAAAACTGACGAAAGCAGTCAGAGGTGTGGCAATTGCCGGCAACCTGCTGTCCTTGCTGGAGCAGGTTGACTGTGTTGCCGATGACTTAACCTTTTTTGTAGGAAGGGGTGCTCCTACCGTCAGAATCAAGGAAATGACCATCAGCGGCAGCTGACCGCATAAAACTCTATCCAAAAGGGTTAACTTATGGTAAAATGCTAGCAGATAAATCCAGGGAGCCGGAACCATGAAAATTTTGTTTCTCAACGGACCTAATCTAAATCTGCTTGGCACCAGGGAACCGGAGGTTTACGGTCGGCTGACTTTAAACCAGATTAACCGGCACCTTGAAGCCTTAGCAAAGGATTACGGTGTGGAAGTCAGTTTTTTTCAGTCCAATCACGAAGGTGATCTCATCGATAGGCTGCAGCAAACCGGTCTCAATCAGGAGGCAGATTGCATCATCTTTAATCCGGGTGCCTTCACCCATTACAGTTATGCCCTTAGGGATGCTGTTGCTGCCCTTTCGATTCCGGTAATTGAAGTCCACCTGTCTAACCTGTATCAAAGGGAAGCCTTTAGACAGCAATCAGTAATTGCACCGGCGGCTGCCGGGCAAATCAGCGGGTTTGGCCTGGGCAGCTATATTGCCGGTTTTTATGCAGCATTGCTCCTACTTGGACATGACTCATTCAAACCGGGAAAAGAGGAAGAAGATGCCATATAGTAGGCGATGTCGTCAGGCCCAGGACTTGTTAATTAGAGAAGAAGTAGATGCTTTACTGGTCACGGATAAGGCCAATCGTTATTACCTAAGTGGTTTTACCGGTTCTTCCGGTTATCTTTTGCTGACCGCTGATCGGGTCTTTCTGTTGACGGATTTTCGCTATCTGGTCCAGGCCAATCAACAGGCCGAATGCTGTGAGGTTGTGAACCAGGGTAAGGACTGGTATGAAACACTTAAACAGCTGTTAACTTGCCACCAGGTGAAAAAACTGGCTTTTGAACAAGATCATCTCAGTCATAGCCAATATCTTAAGTTAGCGGAAAAAGTTGATCATTGCAATCTGGTTGGCAAGCAGAACCTGGTTGAAAAACTCCGTGAAACGAAAGATTTTTTGGAATTGGGACTGATGAAAAAGGCGGCTTCAATCGCAGACAAGGCTTTCAGTGAGCTTTTAGAGGTCATAAGGCCTGGTAGGAGCGAATTGGAGGTGGCGGCTGACCTGGAATATTTTATGCGTCGCTTAGGTTCGGAAGGACCTGCTTTAGACACCATTGTAGCCTCCGGCATTCGTTCCGCCCTGCCCCACGGTACAGCCGGTGAAAAAAAGCTGGAATTGGGGGATCTGGTGGTTATTGATTTTGGGGCAACCTATCAAGGATACTGTTCGGACATGACCAGAACGGTAATAATAGGGGCAGCAACACCAAAACAAAGAACTGTTTACCAGTTGGTGTTGGAGGCGCAATTGGCCGGTTTGCAGGCAATAAGGGCCGGTCAGCTCTGCCAGCAAGTAGACGGCGTTGCCCGCAGGATTATTGCTGAACAAGGTTATGGTGCTTATTTCGGCCATAGTCTCGGCCACGGAGTAGGCCTAAATATTCATGAGAATCCCCGTTTGGCAGATGGTAATCAGCTGCCTTTGAAAAAGGGAATGGTGGTAACCGTTGAGCCGGGAATCTATTTGGATGACTGGGGCGGCATCCGGATTGAGGATATGGTAGCTGTTACAGATGATGGTTGCGAAATATTCACCAAAACAACCAAGGAATTGATAGAGATTTAGGGTCAAGGCTTGAAGGAGGTTCATCAATGATATCAACTAATGATTTTCGTACCGGCTTGACAATTGAATTGGATGGGGAAGTGTATACAGTTGTTGACTTTCAGCACGTAAAACCCGGTAAAGGTGCTGCTTTTGTTCGCTCGAAGCTGAAAAACCGTCGCACGGGCAGTGTTGTTGAAAAGACTTTTCGGGCCGGGGAAAAAGTCGCCAGGGCCCATGTAGACCGGAGAGAGATGCAGTACCTGTATAATGACGGGGACAGTTATGTCTTTATGGATACCGAAAACTACGAGCAGATTTCTTTAACCAAAGAGCAATTGGATGATGCTATTCGCTTTCTCAAGGAAAATATGATTATCCATGCTCTGTTCTATAAAGGCCAGTCCTTTGGTGTTGAACTGCCTAATACAGTGGAATTAACTGTAGTGGAAACGGAGCCCGGAGTCAGAGGAGATACAGCTACCGGCGCCACTAAATCAGCTACTCTGGAAACGGGTGCCGTTGTGCAAGTGCCTTTGTTTGTGAATGTAGGAGATGTACTCGTTATCGATACGAGAGACGGGCAATATATCCAAAGGGCTTGAGATTCACAGGTTTAAGTATTTGGTGATGGGCAATAATAGGGTGTAGGGTTTTGAACAAGGAGGGGAATGACAATGAAAAAATTATTCAAAAAAGTGGCCTACCTGGAAGGTCTGGTAGACGGTGCTGATTTGGAAGACCGAAAGGTAAAGCGAATTCTCGACGAAATAGTGGATGTCTTGGAAGATGTAGTTGAGGCTTTGCAAGAGCTGCAGGATAACCAGGAGGACCTGGAGGATTATGTGGCCAGCGTAGATGAAGACTTGGAAGATCTGGAAGAGGAAGTATACGGAGATGACGATGATGAAAATGAAGCCAATGACTATGATGATGACGTCTCCTATGTAGAAGTGGAATGTCCCGACTGCCATGATACCGTCTACTTTGATTCCGATATTCTGGATGATGAGGATCCCATCGAAGTGACCTGCCCTAACTGTGATGCGGTAGTATTTGTCAACGATGACGGTCTGGGTCCGGCGGACCACCTGACCGAAGAGGAAAAAGACGATCATAATAATGAAGATATTTGAAGCAAAACCCTCGGTTTTCCGAGGGGTTTTTTTATCTAACCGGGTCATACCGGTTATTATTTTTGGCATAAAATGCCAAGGCGGCCATATGCTTTATAAAGGGAAGGAGGATCACCGTGACTACCCTGAAGACAAAAGACAGGGAATGGTATCGCCAGGAGATTCTGCCCTATTTTCCGGAACCGCTGAAAAGCTGGCTGGACCGCATTACTGTTCAGGACCTGGCTCAACTGGAAGAAATTCGGTTACGCATCCATCGACCGGTGTTGCTGCAAATAGGAGGTAAGAACAGCTGGTTAACTGAAGATGGAAAGATCATCCCAGCCGGTTCAGGGATACCATTCATTTTGGAACAGGCCCTACTGCAGAAGATAATTGCCTTGATCAGCCAGAGTTCTTTTTATGCTTTGGAAACGGAATTAGGACAGGGTTATCTCACCCTCAAGGGAGGTCACCGGGTCGGCTTTGCAGGAGAAGCATTGTTGGAACAGGGTGTGCTCAGAGGAATGAAACATCTATCAAGTCTTAATTTCCGCTTGGCGAGGGAAATCACCGGTATTGCCGACAAAGTGCTCCCTTTACTCATTGATTATCCAAATCAGAGAATCTACCACACTCTTATCGTATCTCCTCCCGGTGCCGGGAAGACTACTTTGTTGCGGGACCTGGTTCGCCTGGTTTCCAACGGTATCCCCGGCCTGTGGCCGGGAACCAAGGTGGGTTTGGTTGATGAACGTTCGGAAATCGCCGGTTGTTTTCAGGGAATCCCTCAAAATGATGTGGGACTGCAAACGGATGTTTTGGACGGATGTCCAAAGGCCCAGGGGATGCTTTTGCTCCTTCGTTCCATGTCTCCTAAAGTAATTGCCGTTGACGAATTGGGTAAAGAGGAAGATGCTGCTTCCCTATGGGAAATGCTCCATGCAGGAGTAACCGTCATCGCTACCGTCCATGGACACAACCTTGAAGAATTAAGACAACGGCCAATTATGGGTGAATTTATCAAAAACCGGATTTTTCAGCGGGTGGTCTTACTCAGCCGCCGGCAGGGACCGGGAACCGTTGAGCAGGTTTTGGATACCGTGCCTTCTGTGTGGAAGCCGGTGAACCGTTGGGAAGGGTGCCTGCCATGAAATTAATCGGTGCCCTCCTCATTTTGTCCGCTAGTACCGCCATGGGTATTTTGGCGGGGAGACGACTGGCCGCCCGACCCCGTCAACTTCAGAGGTTAAGAAATGATCTAATGTATTTGGAAACGGAAATCAATTACGGGGCCACTCCTCTGCCGGAAGCACTGGGGAAACTGGTGAAATACAGCCAGTGGCCGGTAACGGTACTGTGGCAGGAAACCCTGTCCTCACTGGCCAACGGTGAAGGCCTGATGGCGGAAGAGGCATGGCGTCATGGTATTCATTCCTTTGCAGAGAAGGCTGACTTGACGAAAACAGACTTGGCGGTGCTTAGGGATTTTGGTACAGGCCTTGGCATGACAAACCGTCACGAGCAGTTAAAAAAGTTCAAATTCATTCAGGAACAACTGGGCTCCCTTCATTCCCAGGCGGAGGTGCTCAGAGCAAGACATGAGCGGATGTGGCGCACCATGGGAATCTTGGGTGGGATCGCTTTAATCATTTTACTGTACTGAGAGGGGGATGACCGTGTTCAGTTTGGCGGAAGCAGGGATTATTTTTAAAATTGCCAGTATTGCCATTATAATTTCCGTTTTTTATACATTCTTAAAGCAGGCCGGCCGGGATGAATATGCTTATATGATCCTTTTAGCCGGGTTGGCGGTAGTCCTGACCATGTCCATTCCTCACATCATGGCCTTGTTTCAAGCGGTAGAACGGGTGTTCAGCTTGTACTGAACAGGGGTGATGAATGGTGAACATCATGCAGGTTGTGGGTGTTGCCCTGATGGCAACGATTATTGCCCTTTTTTTAAGACAGACCAATTCCCCGGTAAATGCCATGCTGATCAGTGTCCTGGTGGGTATTATCATTTTTGTGAGCCTGTTAAAGGACATTGCTTATGTTTTGGCTGTCCTCGATCAGTTGGCGGTCAAAGCTCAAGTTAATCAGTTATATTTGACGACCATTCTAAAAATTATCGGTATTGCCTATGTGGCGGAATTCGGAGCGCAAGTATGCCGGGACGCCGGTGAATCCGCCATTGCAGCCAGGGTGGAATTTGCCGCCAAAATCATGATCCTGGTGTTGGCTATTCCTATTCTGGTGGCGGTGCTGGAAACAATCATCCGTTTATTGCCGTAAGGTGGGACGAGAATGAAACAGGTGGCAGCTTTTGTGGTGGCACTGCTCATCTTGGTTGGGTTGGTATTACCGGTTCAGGCTGAGCCAAAACCAGTCCTATTCCAAGAAAACAACCCTTTCCTGGATCCGGGAATCGGGGAGTTGGAAGTCTTTCTCTCGGAGTTGGACCGGGAACTGGCGGAGAATCTCCCTAATTTAAGCTTAGTACAGTTATTTACCGACTTAAAGGAAGGCAAAGCAGATTTCAGGTTCGGCACCATCCTGGAGGGCCTGGTTTATTTTTTCTTCCGGGAACTGCTGGCCAATACCAGCCTGCTGGGCAAACTGATTGTTTTGGCCATCCTGGCTTCAGTCTTGCAAAACATCCAGGCTGCTTTTGAGCAAAGTACCGTCAGCAGGCTTTGTAATGCGGTGGTGTTTCTGGCCCTCATTTCCCTGGCCCTGACTTCTTTTCATCAGGTGACCGGTACGGGAAAAGCGGCCATTGAACAAATGGTGAATTTCATTTACGCTCTACTGCCGGTTCTGGTGACCCTGATGGCCAGTGTAGGCAGTATCTCTACCGCTACCATCACTCATCCCGTGGTTTTTGCTTCTCTCAGCTTGATCAGCAGCATGACCGTCAACATCGTTTTTCCCCTGATCTACTTTGCAGCGGTACTGGCTATTGTCAACCATATCTCGGACCAATTTCAGGTGACCCGTCTGGCAAAGTTGCTCAAAGAGCTAAGCCTGGGTATGCTGGGATTGTTTTTGACTATCTTCATCGGAGTTCTATCCGTCCAGGGGGTAGCCGGAGCCGTAGCTGACGGTGTAGCCTTGCGCACAGCAAAATTCTTGACCGGAAGTTTTGTGCCGGTGGTGGGCCGTGCTTTCTCCGATGCTATCGAAGCAGTCATCGGTACTTCCTTATTATTGAAAAACGCGGTCAGTTTAATTGGAGTGGTGGTTATTGTGGTTATCTGTTTGCTGCCGGCGGTGAAAATCCTGTCCATGGCTTTGATTTACCGTTTGGCAGCAGCCATTATCCAGCCTTTCGGGGAAGGGAATATCCCTAATATACTGGAGAGTTTGGCTTCGGTTTTGTTTACCGTCTTTGGTGCGGTAGCAGCGGTAGGTCTGATGTTCTTTATGGTGGTCACTATCATCGCAGGCTTGGGCAATTATAGTGTATTGCTGCGCTGAACAGTTTTATTGGGAGGATATTCATGATTGAATTGCTTAAAGAAGTGACCAGGAATCTGGTCTTGCTGCTTCTATTGGCTACCTTCCTGGAAATGTTACTGCCAAAAAGCCATTTAAGTAGATATATTCGTTTCGTGGTAGGTTTGTTTGTACTACTGACCATTCTGCATCCTCTGACTGGGCTTTTGGACCGGCAGGGAACCCTCAGGCTTCCCCTCGGAGAACCGCCCCAGGAACAGTTAGAAGTAATGATCAAGCGAGGAGTTCTAATGGGTGAATACCAACAGCAAACAGCATTACTTGCAGCAAAAGAGCGGTTGGAGCAGCAATTGGAGGCGATGATATACATGGTCCACGGAACGGATGGAGTCAAGGTGGATTTAATCCTGGAAAACCACCGGGAAACAGGACCAAGGATCAAACAAGCAGTGATCCTAATTAGCTGGAAAGACCCCCAGGAGCCCCTTGCCACAAACAGGATGTCAGCAATTGAACCGGTACTGATCGGTGAAGGAACAGGCCGGAGAAGCGAAAAGGAGGAACCAGGTGACAAGGCCAACATGGAAAGGGAACAGCTGAGGGAAAAGGTGGCAGGAGGGATCAGCGCTTATTTAGGTCTTGACAGGTCGCAAATTCTCATTGACTTTGCGGAATAAACGGAGGTGGACGACGATGGAGGACAAGAAAAAAAGCTTTTGGGAGGCACTCGGTGACAAGCAGAAGTACTCTACAGGCATTTTACTGGGCATTCTTTTTATCGGTATTTCCCTATTGGCTGCCGGCCAATGGGGACCGAAAACACCGGAACCGAACTTATCTCCGGTGGAAAGAGTATTCCCGGAAACGGATATCAGCCTGACAGAGAAAGCCCTTGAAGATCGTCTCAAGTCAATTCTTTCCCAGATTGAGTGAGCAGGGGAAGTAGATGTGACCGTTTTCCTGGCCACCGGCACTCGCTATGAATATGCCGTCAACGTCAGTGCCAACAAGCGAATCATTGATGAAAAAGATCAAGCCGGGGGAGTCAGGTTGACCACAGAAGACAATTCATCGGATCAATATGTCTTAATCAGGGGAAATCAAGCCCAAGAGGAACCGGTAGTGATTCAAGAGAACAGCCCTCAAATCCAGGGAGTTTTAATTGTCGCTGAAGGTGCCAGAAAGCCCGCAGTAAGGGCAAAACTCCAGCAGGCAGTCCAGGTGGCCCTGGGATTGGAGGCTCACCGGATTCAAGTATTGCCCAGAAAGGAAAGGTGACCGGACGATGACCTTGATTACTTCCCGCCGTACCATCATGACCTTATTATGCTTGTTGGGGGTATTCTTTTTAGTTCTCAGCTTTATGGGCGGTCGATGGGGCGAAGTGACTGTGGAAAACCAGGAAGGTCCTCAGGAAAGGGATGCCAGTCAAACCCTGGGGGCTCCGGAACCGGTACTGACCGGAAACAGGGAAAGGCCAGAAATGGAACCGGAGGGTGATGAATTTTTCATGGAATTTCGTTTGGAACGTGATCGCCGGCGTGCGCAGGAAATAGAGTTATTGCAATCCATGTTCAATTCTACCGATGATAACAGCGAAATAAAACAGGAAGTCCAGTACAAACTGCTGGCCATTACCAATGCCATTGATCAGGAGCTGGCTCTGGAAACTTTGATTATGGCCAAAGGATATGCAGATGCGGTGGCGGTGGTGCAACCGGAAAGCGTCACCGTCGTGGTCCGGGACGGGAACTTTACTGAAGAAGATGCGGCCCGGATCGCCGATTTGGTGACCAGGACCACCGGAGTTCCTTTGTCAAAAGTTACTGTTTTTGCCAAGGAATAGGGCAGCAAGATCAAATATTATGTATACATTCCCGGCGGCGGTTGCGGTAGTTATCCTCCAATGTTTATAATGTACCATAACGGTCTGCATTAATAACCCTGGGACCCCCCACCCGGGGTTTTTTGAGGAGGAGATAGAATGCAACCATTAAAGATTACAGATACTACTCTGCGTGACGGGCACCAGAGTTTATGGGCCACCCGCATGAGGACTAAAGATATGCTGCCCATATTGGAAAAAATTGACGCCATCGGCTATCATTCCTTGGAAGTTTGGGGAGGGGCAACCTTTGATGTTTGTCTCCGTTACTTGAATGAAGATCCCTGGGAGCGCCTGCGGATCATCAGACATAGAGTGAAAAAAACCAAGCTGCAAATGTTATTGAGAGGACAATCACTAGTCGGCTATCAACATTATCCTGACGATGTGGTCAAGTCTTTCATTGAAAAGTCAGTGGAAAACGGCATCGATATCATCAGGATCTTCGACGCTTTGAATGACTTAAGAAACATGGAAGTGCCCATTGAAGCAACCAAAAAAGCGGGGGCCCATGCCCAGGGGACCGTAGTCTATACCATCAGTCCGGTGCACACTTTGGAGCATTACTTGGATACGGCTCTCCAGTTGCAGGAGCTGGGGGTTGATTCAGTTTGCATTAAAGATATGGCAGGTTTATTATCTCCCTTTAGGGCCTATGAATTGGTGAAGTTGTTGAAAGAACGGCTTGATGTACCTGTTCAGCTTCACAGCCATTATGTTGGGGGGTTGGCCGTGGGAGCTTACCTGGAAGCCGCCAGGGCGGGGGTGGATGTGGTGGACACTGCCTCCGTACCCCTGGCCTTTGGTGCTTCTCAACCACCGGTAGAGACGGTGGTGAGAGCTTTGCAGGGTACTCCCCATGATACAGGTCTGGACGTTAAGGCTCTCTTTGAAGTAGCTGACTACTTTGAGGAACTCCGGAAAGAGATGGGTTTTGAAAGAGGTGTGACCCGGATCTCCGACATGCAGGTATTTGAACACCAGGTACCCGGCGGAATGATCTCCAATTTGATCTCTCAACTGAAAGAACAGAAAGCAGTCCACCGGCTGCCGGAGGTGTTGAGGGAAATCCCCAGGGTGAGGGCGGAATTAGGTTATCCTCCCCTGGTCACTCCCACCAGTCAGATTGTAGGGACGCAAGCAGTATTAAATGTACTGACCGGGAAAAGGTATAAACTGGTCCCGGGAGAAGTGAAAGCTTATGTGAAAGGGGCTTACGGTCGATCACCGGCACCCGTTGATGAGGAAGTTCGCCGGTTGATTATCGGTGATGAACCGGTGTTCCAAGGGCGTCCTGCTGATGCGCTGGAACCTATGCTGGAAACGGCCCGCCGGGAAATCGGGGAGTATAGCCGGAAGGAAGAAGATGTGTTGTCTTATTGCCTATTCCCCCAAGTGGCCCGGAAATTCTTAACTTCCGGCGGCCAGAGTACGGCAACGGAACAGAATGTTTCTGAAAAAGAGCAGGAGGTAGATAAGCAGATGGATCTAAATGATATTCAGGAATTGATTAAAGTGTTGGACAACTCAGGTATTGCAGAATTGAATTTTGAAGGAGACGGTGTAAAGCTGGTCATCAAAAGAAACAGTGGAGATCCTGTTCCTGCTCAGGTGCAGCAGGAGGAGCCTCGGGAGGTACCGGGGGACAAAACCGGTCAGGGAGAGAGTACGGCGGAAGAGGATGGCAAGCGCCATGTTATTAAAGCACCGATGGTTGGTACCTTTTACCGCGCACCGGCCCCGGAAGCAGAACCTTTTGTGGAAGTGGGCAGCCGGGTAACACCGGGGCAAACGGTCTGCATAGTGGAAGCGATGAAATTGATGAATGAAATAGAGGCGGAAGTAAGGGGACGAGTTGTGGAAATACTGGTTGAAAACGGTGAGCCGGTGGAATACGGGCAAGAACTGTTTGTGATTGCGGAGGAGTAGGAGCAACATGTTTAAGAAAGTTTTAATTGCCAATCGGGGAGAAATAGCAGTAAGAATCCTGCGTGCCTGCCGGGATTTGGGGATTAAGACAGTGGCCGTTTACTCAGAGGCAGACCGGGAAGCATTGCATGTGCAACTGGCCGATGAAGCGGTTTGCATCGGCCCTCCCCACTCCGGTAACAGCTACCTGAATGTCAACAATGTGATCAGTGCGGCCCGGGTTACAGGTGCTGATGCCATCCATCCCGGTTACGGTTTTTTATCGGAAAACCCCTACTTTGCCGAACTATGTAAAGGAGCGGGTTTGATCTTTATCGGCCCTTCGCCGGAGGTGATGCGGCTGATGGGATCCAAAGCCAAGGCTCGTGAAACCATGCAGGCTGCCGGTGTGCCGGTAGTACCGGGCTCTCCCGGTGTACTGAATGATCCGGAGGAGGCATTGCAATTTGCCGGGCAGGTAGGTTATCCGGTGATTGTCAAAGCATCTGCCGGCGGTGGCGGACGGGGAATGCGAGTGGCGCAAAATGATGCTGATCTGCTCCAGGCTCTGCAATTGGCTCAAAATGAAGCGGCTGCAGCCTTCGGTGATAATAAAGTTTATTTGGAGAAATACCTTGAAGAACATCGCCATATTGAAGTACAAATTGCCGCCGATCAGCAAGGAAACATAATTCATCTGGGCGAAAGAGATTGTTCCTTGCAGAGGAGGCATCAAAAAATCCTGGAAGAAGCTACAGATTACGGTTTGGATCCGGAGACGAGAGTTAAACTGGGAGAAACTGCCGTCATGGCGGCCAAGGCCGTTGGATATCATAATCTTGGTACCGTTGAGTTTTTGGTGGACAGGCAGAATAATTTTTACTTTATGGAGATGAATACCAGATTGCAGGTGGAACACCCGGTGACGGAAATGGTTACCGGCATTGACTTGGTTAAGGCACAGCTCACCATTGCTGCCGGATATCCTCTATCCTTTTCCCAGGAAGATGTAATGGTTAGGGGATGGGCCATCGAATGCCGGATCAATGCCGAAGATCCTCAAAAAGGGTTTCGTCCCTCTCCGGGACAGGTAACTGAATTTCTCCCACCGGGAGGCTTTGGGGTCCGTTTCGACACTGCTCTTTATCCAGGTTATGTTATTCCACCTTATTACGATTCTCTAATCGGCAAGCTGGTGGTGTGGGGGGAAAACCGGCCTGAAGCCATCGCCAGAATGCGGCGTGCTTTGTCGGAATTGGTGATTAGGGGGGTCGAAACTACCGTGCCTTTCCACCTGACGGTACTGGATAATGCTTTTTACCGAAAGGGGGAGGTTTATACTAATTTTGTTCAAAGACGCATTTTGAAAGGTTAATGGTTTTCAGTGGACTGGCGTTGCCATGCAAGTCCACTTTTTGGTATACTAGGAGTAGTTTAACTAACAGGATGGAAGTGAGGGGTTTTATTTATGTCCAATTCGGAAAAAATGGTGGAAACCAAGGCAGAAAGCGCAGGTTCCATCAGGATTGCTGATGAAGTCGTGG
>JAAZDD010000188.1 GCA_012512955.1 Clostridia bacterium | reverse complement strand
GCTGGCGGAAAAGGAAGTCATCCGGTTTTCCTTTGAAGGAACCGATTGGTTTTGGCCCAAGTCATTAGAAGAAAAGCAGCTGGCGGAAATCAAGGAGCTTATGGAACAATATCATCAAAAGTACCCTCTCCGTCCCGGTTTCCCCAAAGAGGAACTGCGCTCCCGCCTGTTTTCCAAATGGGCCGTCAAGGCTTTTAATGGGATTCTCCTGTATTGGGAGGAGCAGGGGCAACTGGCGACAGTGGCCGGCGGTTTGAGACTGCCCGGTTTCGAGGTTAAGCCCACTGCAGAAGAGCAAAGGATGATTGAGGAAATTTTGGCCCGTTATGAAAAGGAACTCTTCCAACCTCCTGCGTGGGAAGAGGTGGTTAAGTTCCTGGGAGGAAAGCCTGAGCAAAGAGATGAGTTGCTGTATTATTTGTTAGGCACCCAACAGTTGATCAAGGTGACCGAAGGGCTCTATTTTCATCAGGAGGCCGTCCGCCGGGCCAAGGAGCTGGCCCGGAACATCATCAAGGAGGAAGGTGCCCTGCAACTGGCAGCTATGCGGGATGCCCTGGGCAGTTCCCGGAAATATGTGCTTCCCCTGTTGGAATACTTCGATCAAATTAAATTCACCAAACGGATCGGTGATCAGCGGGTACTGTTTTCCGGTTAAAAATCTCAGGGAATCTTGCTTGAGGCAATAAAGAGTTTTTGATATAATTGTTAAGCGTGATAAATATTATTTATTCTTTGGGAGCGGATTGGGCCTGGTGGCTCGCCTGGACTTCAAATCCAGTGGGACGTAGCGATCCTGCGTTCGGTGAGTTCGATTCTCACACGTTCCCGCCAATCTCCTTAAAGCATGTTTTGCCTCTCCATGTTTGGAGGGGCTGTTTTATTTTACAGAATATGCCTTTGGATAAAAGGGGATGGAGCCTCTCCGTAGAGGAGGGGTTCTTTTTGATGTAATTTGGCACTCAAGTTCGGGAAAAAATAGCTTGGGGCAGCAGGGAAAAGCCGTTGGTGCAGGGAATTTTCTGATAACAGGATTGTATTACAGAATTACACCAAGGTCCGGAGGTGGAAAAATGAAGCTGCTTAATTTTGAGCTGGAGGGAGAAATACGTTTAGGGATTAAAACAGACCGGGGAATCATTGATGCCAAAAAAGCGGCGGCCGCTTATTCCTGTGATGTACCAACGACGATGGAACAGGTGATTGCAGGAGGAGAGCAGGGCTTAAAACGGCTGGCAGCGTTGTTGGAAGCAGATGTGGACATGATGGAAGAAGACCAAATTGTTTATGCACCTCCCGTTGTCAATCCGGAAAAAATTCTTTGTGTCGGTTTAAACTATCGGGGACACGCCCAGGAGACTAAAGCGGAAATACCGGAGTGGCCTATTTTATTCAGCAAATTCAACAATGCCCTGGCCGCCCATCAACAAGTTGTTAAACTGCCGAGGACTGCCGAAAAATTTGATTATGAAGCGGAGCTGGTCATTGTCATCGGTAAGGAAGCAGCCAATGTAACCAAAGAGGAGGCCCTTTCCTATGTGTTTGGTTACACCTGTGGCAATGATTTAAGTGCCCGGGATCTCCAGCTTCGTTCCGGACAATGGTTGTTGGGTAAAACCTGTGATGGCTTTGCACCGGTTGGTCCCTATTTAGTGACTGCCGATGAAATTGATCCCAACAACCTGGATATCAGCTGTGAAGTCAACGGTTCTGTCCGGCAATCTTCAAATACCGGGGACATGATTTTTGATTGCGCCACCATTATCAGCTATGCCTCTCAATATATGACATTAAAGCCGGGAGACCTTATTTTCACCGGTACACCCAGCGGGGTTATTTTGGGTTACCCCAAAGACCGGCGGCAGTGGCTGAAACCGGGTGATGAGGTAAGTATCATCATTGAAAAAATCGGCACTTTAACTAATAAAATGGGGTAGAGGAACAGCCTTGCCGGAGACAACGCCGGTAAGGCTGTTCCTTCAAAAGAAAGGGGCCTGTTTCGGAGACTTCAGCTCTTCGATTAACACCGGTTGGGAAAAGGTAGTTTGTCATCAAGCTGGAGCCTCTACGGGAGGCATGAGAGGATGAGAGGTACCAATGAAATTCGTCGTTGCACCTGATTCTTTTAAAGGAAGTCTATCGGCGGTTGAAGCTGCCAATGCCATGGAAGAGGGGATCAAAAGAGTTTTTCCCCATAGTGAAGTAGTCAAGAAACCTATTGCAGACGGTGGCGAGGGGACAGTTGACGCTTTAATCGTAGCCACCGGGGGCAAGAAGATCAATGTACCTGTAAAGGACCCCTTAGGTAGGGATATTGAAGGTTTTTTGGGGATTCTGGGTGATGGCAGGACAGCGGCTATTGAAATGGCGGCAGCCTCCGGTCTCACCTTGTTAAAGGAGAAGGAGAGAAACCCGTTAATTACTTCTACATATGGAACCGGCCAACTGATCCTGAAGGCAGTGGAGCTGGGTTGTCAAGAAATGATCATTGGTATCGGCGGCAGTGCCACCAATGACGGTGGTGCCGGAATGGCTCAGGCGTTGGGAGTGGTCTTTTTAGACAAAAAAGGCAGAGTACTCCCGCCTGGAGGACAGTACTTAAAAGACCTTGCTTACATTGATGTTTCGGGAATGGACAGAAGGCTAAAAAAGTTGCAGGTAATGGTTGCCTGTGACGTGGATAATCCATTATATGGAGAAAGGGGAGCCAGCAGGGTCTATGGACCGCAAAAAGGTGCCACTCCGGACGACGTAATAGTATTGGATGAAGCATTGAAGAATTATGCTAAAGTAATCAAAGAGGAGCTGGGCATAGATGTGGCAGGGATTCCCGGTGGCGGAGCCGCCGGCGGGTTGGGCGCAGGCCTGGTGGCCTTTCTAAACGGTATTTTAAAACCGGGAATTGAAATTGTGTTGGAGGCCATTGATTTTGAAAGCTGTTTAAAAGATGCTGCTTTGGTATTGACGGGTGAGGGCCGGATCGATGAACAAACAGCCTATGGCAAGGCCCCCATTGGTATTGCCAGGGTGGCCCAGAAACATCAGATCCCGGTGCTTGCCTTTGCAGGGGCCCTGGGGGACGGTTTTCAGGCAGTGTACAGCCACGGGATAGACTTTGTGAGCGCAAATATCCAAAGCATAATCGGTCTGGACGAGGCTATTCAGGACAGTTACTGTTTGCTGGTGGAAAATGTTGAAAGAGCCATGCGTGCAGTGAAAACGGGAATGAAGCTAAGTCAGCAAAAACCTGTGATATAGGAAGTAAGGATGGGACAAAATGAATTTATTAAGGGAGGAGCGCAAATGAGTAAAAAATGGAATGTTTATGTTACATACCGGATCCCTGAGCCTCCTTTGGAGTTATTGGCAGGCTATTGTGAGGTGGAAGTCAATCCTCACCGGCGCATCCTAACCCGGGAGGAGCTTCTTGAAGCAGTGCAGGGGCGGGATGCGGTATTGTGCCTGTTAAGTGATGTCATTGACAGTGAGGTTCTGGATCGGGCCAATGGAGTAAAGATTTTTGCCAATTATGCTGTTGGCTTTAATAACATGGATATTAAAGCTGCCACGGAACGGGGAATTTTGCTGAGTAACACTCCCGGGGCGGTGACTGAATCCACCGCCGATATGGCCTGGGCGCTCCTTTTTGCTGTGGCCCGGCGGGTAGTGGAGGCTGACCGGTGGATTCGTGAAGGGAATTTTAAGCAGTGGCTGCCCATGGGCTGTTTGGGATTGGAATTCGCCGGAAAGACACTGGGCATCGTCGGGGCCGGCCGGATCGGTCAAGCCATGGCCAGGCGGGCCAGTGGCTTTGGGATGAAAATACTGTATACCGGGCGCAGCCGTTATCCTGAATTTGAACAGGCCACAGGAGCCACTTGGGTGGAGAAAGAGGTGTTGCTCAAAGAGGCGGATTTTGTGTCCTTGCATCTACCCCTCACCCCGGAGACCCATCATTATATCGGGGAAGCTGAATTAGAGCTGATGAAGCCGACGGCAGTCCTGATTAATACGGCCAGGGGTCCGGTGGTAGATGAGAAAGCCCTGGTACGGGCTTTGCGGGAAGGCAAGATCTGGGGAGCCGGCCTTGATGTTTTCGAGGAGGAGCCGCGCTTGGCAGAAGGACTCCGGGATTTGCCCAATGTGGTTTTATGCCCCCATATTGCCAGTGCTACCTGGGAAACCAGAACCAGGACCGGTTTCATGGCAGCGGAAAACATCCTGGCCGCCCTGCGGGGAGAACTGCCTCCCAACTGTTTAAATCCGGAAGCATACCAACTAGGCTAATCCTTTGTCGCTCAAATATTGCTGGTAAACTTTTACATTCTGGGGCAGAAAGCCCACGATTTTAAGCACGGCACCCATATCTCCGGCGGTTTTGATTCTCCCCATGGCAAATTCTATCATGGGGTTGCCCTTGCCGGTAAACAATTTGTGGAAGGTATCGCTGGACAAAAGCAGACCTGTTTCGGGCTTTTCCGGGTAGCCGTGGCTGGCTTCTACTTTGTCCGGAGAACATTGTAGCGTAAATCCAATGTCCAAATCAGTAACCTTAATGCCTATTTCCCCATTCAACTGGCGCCAACCGGCAGAGGCTTCAGGATCTGCGAGGGCGGTCAGAATATAGCCGTACAGAAAATCTTTTGCCTGATCCCGGTCGTTTTTAAAGGGAAAGCTCAAAGAAATCCCTCCTACGAAAGATTTTTTGCCATTGCCTGTCAATGATCTTATCATCCACCGGTATTTTCGTCAACAAAGATTCTGAGTATTCATTCAGTTTTTCACCTGCCATTGCCTCTGGGGAACTATGCTATAATAAAATTAAGTCTTAATTAACTCCCAAAGGAAGACAGGTGATTAAAATGCCGGGATATCAATATATCTTTGGCCCTTTACCTTCCAGGAGGTTGGGTTTGTCCCTGGGGGTCAGTCCGGTGCCCAAAAAATATTGTAACTACTCTTGCGTCTATTGCCAGTTGGGGAGAACGCCAAAACTGCAAAAGGAGCGGGGAATGTATTTTCCTGTTGAGGACATTTTGGCTGAGGTAACTGATTATCTCCAATCAGGGTTGACCTTTGACGTGTTGACTGTTGTCGGGGAGGGTGAACCCACCCTTTACCTGGGATTGGAGCAATTGTTGACCGGTTTAAAAAAAATAACGGACAAGCCGGTGGTGGTGATTAAT
>JAAZDD010000187.1 GCA_012512955.1 Clostridia bacterium | reverse complement strand
TAAACCAGGAAAAAATGTCCAAGTCCCTGGGCAACTTCTTCCTGGTCAGGGAGATCCTGGCCAAATTCCCGGCTGATGTGGTGCGGTTTTTCCTGCTGGAGACTCATTACCGGAGTCCCCTGGATTTTGATGATCAAAAACTACAGGAAAGCAAGAAAGCCCTGGAGCGGATCAAGAATACCAGGCGGCTGTTACAGGATAAGATTGACTTTTTGAAATCCGTCAACGCCGGCAGTGAGTATCTCCCGGAAGAAGAATTTGCTCAGAAAGTGGAGCAATGCCGGGAGGAGTTCATTAAAGCCATGGATGATGATTTTAATACCTCTTTGGCTTTGGCAGCTGTTTTTGAGCTCTGCAGGCTCAGCAACGGTTTTGCCAACCAAGCTGATTTGCTGCAAAAAACCGGTGCCCTGGCTCAATTGGAAAGGGCCCTAAAACTACTGGATGAAACGGTCATCGAAGTCTTGGGCATCCCCATCCACCGGGATGAAGCAGCTGATGAGCAGCAAGAGGCAGCTCTGGTCACCGGTTTAATAGAGCTTCTCATTGAGCTGAGACAGGAAGCCAGGGCCAAAAAGGACTGGGGTACCGCTGACGGTATCCGGAACCGCCTGAAAGAGCTGGGGATCATCATAGAGGATACACCCCACGGGGTACGGTGGAAAAGAGTTGAGCAATGATTAAACTGCCGGAAAACATCGATTGGTCTTTTGAGCCGGAGGCCATGTCCCCCCTGGCCTTGGCTTATGTGGGAGATGCCGTCTATGAACTCTATATCAGGGTTTTGTTGGTGGGCCAGGGTTCACCCAAAATGAAGGATTTGCACCGGCAGGCAGTTAAATATGTTAGGGCAGGAACCCAGGCCGCTTTTCTGAAAGAATTGGAACCGCTGCTGACGGAAGAAGAACTGGCGGTAGTCCGCTGGGGACGCAATGCCAAATCAGGGCATACCCCCAAAAGTGCTGATGTCCTGGAGTACCGCCACAGCACCGGTTTTGAAGCCTTGATCGGCTATTTATATCTGAAAGGCCGTCAGGAAAGGTTGTTTGAGCTGTTAGGGGAATTAGGTCCGCTGATTGAGACAAGTGGCGGGCAGGAAGGATGAAGCAGAGATGGAAGTTAAGTTGATCAATTGGACACCGGAGCCGGAAAGGACCGTCGCCTTGGCGGCCCGCCTGTGCTATTCTTCCGTAGGTGTGGAAGATTTAAACGCAAATTTTACTAAAGAAGATGAGGCCCGTTTCCTGGACAAGCTGATTTCCCTGGGACACCTGTCTCCCCTGGAACACGTCTCTTTTACCTTTGCAGCGGAGGGAGTGAGCCGGGCCTTGACCCACCAGCTGGTCCGGCACCGGATTGCTTCCTATTCCCAACAATCCCAAAGATATGTCAGGGAAGACGATTTTGAATTTATTGTGCCCCCCAGCATTCAGCGGAAGCCCGAAACCCTGGCCTTATTCCACCGGACCATGGCCCAAATCAATGAGGCTTATAAAACACTGGCGGAACTGGTGCCTAAAGAGGATGCCCGGTATGTGTTGCCCCAGGCCTGTGAGACTAAAATAGTTTTCACTTTTAACGCCAGGAGCTTATTGAATTTCTTCCAACATCGTCTTTGTACCCGGGCCCAGTGGGAAATCCGGCAGTTGGCCGGGTTGATGCTTCAAGAGGTTCGCCGGCAAGCACCGGTGCTTTTTGCCAAAGCAGGTGCTACCTGTGAAACGGAAGGTGTTTGCTACGAAGGGGAGCTGTCCTGCGGCCGGGTTTCCGTCGTCAAAAAACGGTCTTCCGGTGAAGACGAGGTAAAAGCAGGCATACCCCGACCGGGGGTTTAGTATACATTACTGAATAAGGTGGAATGGCGGAGATGTCAGAGTTGCTCTATGGCCGGAATCCGGTCTTGGAGGCCTTGAAAACCAAGCGGCCAATCAATAAGCTGCTCGTCACGGAACCGGAAGGCAGTTTGAAAACCATTGTCAGAATGGCTCACGAGGCAGGGATACCCGTGCAAAAGGCAGGCAGGAAATCCTTGGATCAATTGACCGGGGGGGCCAGGCACCAGGGAGTGGTAGCCTATGTGGCCGCCAAGGAATACGTGACGGTGGAAGAACTGCTGCTAGAGGCCGGTCGGAAGAAGGAGCAGCCTTTACTTGTGGCCCTTGACCATTTGGAGGATCCCCATAACCTGGGAGCTATTCTCCGGGTGGTGGATGCAGCCGGAGCCCATGGGGTAATCATCACCAAAGCCCGCAGTGTATCCCTGTCGGGCACGGTGGCTAAAACCTCTGCCGGGGCCGTGGAAACGGTGCCGGTAGCCCGGGTTGCCAATCTGACCCAGGCACTGGTGCAGTTGAAAGAGAACGGTTTGTGGGTAATAGGACTGGACGGAGGCGGGCAAGAGATGATCTATGCTGTGGATTGGAAGCTTCCTACGGTGCTGGTGGTGGGAGCAGAGGGAAAGGGTCTGAGCCGGCTGGTGAAGGAGACTTGTGATCTCACGGTGCGCATTCCCATGGCCGGGCAAATCAACTCATTGAATGCCTCTGTAGCAGCTTCCGTGGCGCTCTATGAAGCTGTCCGCCAGCGTAGGGAGCAATCATGAGTACGGGAAACCATTACTTAATCGTGGACGGTTATAATGTGATCAATAATTGGCCCGAATTTGAGACTACTAAAGTTGAGGATTTGGGCCATGCCCGGGAACATTTAATGGAGCTTCTCACAAATTACCAGGCCCTGAGCGGACAGGAGGTCATCCTGGTTTTTGATGCCCACCAGGTAGAAGGACAGGAAAAAGCAGAAATTATTAACGGTTTACGGGTCATCTATTCGCGTAAAGGGGAGACCGCCGACAGTGTAATCGAAAAGCTGGTCTACAGCCTGGCCAAGGAACACAAGGTCACAGTAGCCACTTCCGACTGGTTGCAGCAGCGGATCGTACTGGGGAAAGGGGGACTAAGGATCTCTTCCCGGGAATTGAGAGAAATGGTCATGAAGCGGCAGGAAGAAAGCAAGGCCCACTATCAACTGGGAAAAAGCAGTGACACCTTGTCCGGGCGCTTGGGGGACGAAGTGCGCGAGATTCTGGAACAATTGCGGAGACATAAGTGAGGGGGTATTACAGCTTGCTTTTGGGGGGTGTTTCCGGTATAATTACAAATGTTACTGGACAACCTAAAAAACTGTTCTTTTTTGTGTTCTCAAGCTTGGAACAGCCCGATTGAAGCATGGAGCCTAGCAAATCTTGAGGTGGAGGCGATGTGATGAGTGTGAATCCCCAACGGATGGCCTGTGACAGTTTTGAAGTAATGGTAGATGAGGATATCGTAGAACTGGCACAAGACGGAGACGATATCGCCCAAGAATTCCTGATCAACAAATACAAAAACTTTGTCAGGGCAAAAGCTAGGTCTTATTTTTTAATAGGAGCAGATCGAGAGGATATTATTCAGGAGGGAATGATCGGGCTTTACAAAGCCATTCGCGATTTTCGCGGTGATAAATTGTCCTCTTTTCGTGCCTTTGCCGAGCTTTGCATTACCCGACAAATCATAACCGCCATCAAAACCGCAACCCGGCAGAAGCATATACCGTTGAACTCATATGTCTCTTTAAATA
This sequence comes from Clostridia bacterium, assembly GCA_012512955.1. Lineage (GTDB taxonomy): Bacteria > Bacillota > DULZ01 > DULZ01 > DULZ01 > JAAZDD01. The sequence goes on along the minus strand of JAAZDD010000187.1, from coordinate 3,459 downwards.
AGCCCATCTATGATGAAGATTCTGACCGCACTCTTTTGGATGTTATCTCCGGAACCAAAATTACTGACCCTGAGGAACTGATCATTTCCAGGGAAGAATTTGATGATATCGAAGAAAAAATGGGCGAGATTTTAAGTGGCTTGGAATGGAAAGTGCTCATGTCTTACCTGGAAGGCAAGTCTTATCAGGAAATTGCCGTAGACTTGAACAGACATGTTAAATCCATTGATAACGCTCTGCAGCGGGTCAAAAGAAAGCTGGAGCGCTACCTGGAAAAAAGAGATAGTTAAGTCCAACAAAACCGGTGCATACCGGTTTTTTTAAAAAGACCTTGACGAAGTAGCGAACCGATGGTATAATGAGCTTTGTCAGTCAGGAAACCTGATTTGAAAAATGGAGAGGTTCCCGAGTTGGCCAAAGGGGGCAGACTGTAAATCTGCTGGCACCGCCTTCACAGGTTCGAATCCTGTCCTCTCCACCATTTTTATTGGGGCGTAGCCAAGCGGTAAGGCAGCGGATTTTGGATCCGCCATCTCGTTGGTTCGAATCCAGCCGCCCCAGCCACCAAAAAAGCTCTCTATGGACAACCATAGAGAGCTTTTCCACTTTTCTAAGCAAGTTTGGTCTGCCAGAGACTACCCTGCTTTAAAGAAACAGCTACATCAATGATCCGTTGATTAGTGGAACCCCGGTAAGGCAGGGACAGGTCCCGCCTTCCTATGATAAACGGCCCGTCAATGAGCCAATCAGTCACCTGAAGCAAGTTCCTGATATCCGGATTGCGGACGGACATGGCCATTAATTCTTCAAAATAGTAACCTGAATAAGTGACGATGTCATAGTTCCGTTTCTTTAACTCCCGGCCTAAGATAGACAGGGGTCTTGCTTGCAAAAAGGGCTCTCCCCCGGAAAAGGTAACTCCCTTCAGCAGTTTCCGGCTGCAGATATCCTGAAGCAGGGCGGCCAGTTCAACTGTTTCTCCACCGTTCCGGTCGTGCGTTTGGGGATTGTGACAACCTGGACAGTCATGTTCGCAACCCTGGACGAAAATTACATATCTTAATCCCGGGCCATCCACAACACTTTCTTTTTCCACGCCTGCGATCCGCAAATACATCTTTTTCACCTACCTCAGAAATGGCTGATTCTCTGTCTCAACTCTGCCCGTTTGGCATCATTGAAACGGTCCACGGTGCTGAAGTAGCCGGTAATTCTTCGTACCCGGCGAATACCGGGACCGCCGCACCTGGGACAACAGTCATCATGGATGACTCCCTGGTAAGCACAGGAGGTACAGAAATCAATGGGGAAATTGATGCCTGCATAGCCGACACCGCTGTCGGCCATCTGCCGGATGATGGTTTCCATCGATTCTGTATTGTCACCGGGCGGTGAGGCCATTTCCACATAGCTGATATGTCCCCCGTTGCAATATTGATGATAAGGTCCTTCCAGAGCTATTTTTTCGAAACTGGAGATGGGAAAAGACACGGGAAGATGAAAGGAATTGGTATAGTATTCCTTATCGGTGACACCGGGCAGGACGCCATACTTTTCCCGATCAATTGCCACGAAACGTCCGGAAAGCCCTTCGGCCGGGGTAGCTAACAAAGAGAAATTCAGTTGATATTCCTCGGTCATCAGGTCGGTAAACCGGCGCATCCTGGACACAATGGCCAGACCCAATGCCTGGCTGTCCTGATCTTCGCCGTGATGTTTACCTGTCAAAGAAGTTAGTGTTTCCGCCAAACCGATAAAGCCAATGGTGAGAGTGCCGTGCTTGACAGCCGGCTCAATTGGATCATCAGGGCCCAAACCCTCAGAGCCCAGGTACAGTCCTTGTCCCATCAAAAAAGGCATGTCCCTCACTTTCAGCCTTGCCTGGATTTGATAACGGTGGTAGAGTTGTTCAGCTGCCAGTTCCATTGTTTCGTCCAGGCTTTGGAAAAATATTTCCGGATCCCCTTTTGCCTCCAAAGCCAGACGGGGTAAATTGATGGAGGTAAAAGACAGGTTCCCTCTTCCATCGGATTTTTCCGGGCCATGGATATTGGAGATGACTCTGGTGCGGCAGCCCATGTAGGCAACTTCATCGCCGAATGCACTGTTAAAGGGAGCATCCATAAAACTGAAAGTAGGATTCATCCTCTTCCCTGCCACTCGCAATGCCAGTTGAAACAGGTCATAGTTAGGATCTTCGGGCAAAAAGTTTACTCCTTTTTTCAGCCTGAAAATGACGTTGGGGAAAATAGGGTTTTCTCCCCGTCCTAATCCTTTTTCATAGGCCAGCAGCAGATTTCTGATCACTTTTCGCCCCGCGTCGCTGGTATCGGTGCCCAGATTGATACTGCTGAAGGGAACTTGTGCCCCGGCCCGGGAGTGCATGGAGTTCAGGTTGTAGATGAAGGCTTCCATAGCCTGATATGTTTCTTCTTCACCGGCGTAAGCTACAAAAGGAGCAAGATCCCGATCAAAAAACGCAAAAGATTGCCCTCCATGCATGTCATTTTGAGAGCTTTGCAGGATGATGGCGGCCAATGCGGTGGCTGACGCCGGGCGCTTAGGAGGCCGGATATAACCGTGGCCGTTATCAAAACCCTTCAACAGCAATTCCTTTAACGGAATGTGAATACAAGTCAAAGTTTTGGCGTAAAAATCCAAATCGTGAATATGTATCTTCCCATCCCGGTGGGCTTTGGCATAGATTTCAGGAACTACCCGGCTGAGATAATATTTCTTACTGGCTGCACTGGCAATCTGCAACATTTTAGCCGACGGGGAGTTGCTGACATTGGCGTTTTCCCGGCTGGTTTCTTTCAGGATTTCCGCGACGGCATCCATTAAATCTGATTTTGCTTCCCGGATCCTGGTTCTTTGCGCTCGATACAAAATATAGGCTTTGGCAGTACGGGCATGTCCGTTTTCGATCAACACTCTTTCTACCACATCTTGGACCTCTTCTACGGTAAATACTCTTTCAGAGTATAATTTTTGCAATTGTTCCAATACTTGCAGTGTTAATGCTTGAGCAGTCTCCCGATTCTGGCCACCTACGGCCTTGGCGGCTTTGAAAATGGCTTCAGTTATTTTTTCTTCATCAAAATCTACTATTCTCCCGTCTCTTTTTTGAATTTGGGTAAGCATTTTTCTCCCTCCTGTACCGGCCCACTATATATCGTATGCTGACAAGCATAAACTACTACATGTAGTATGTCAACTGCCGCAAGAGGAGATAATGGCCGATATGACAGATTTTTTCCCTGTAATCCCCGATTCTTGCTCAAATGCGAAAAATCGATTATTTGACAGAAAAAGAAAAAACCCTTCCCATACTCATGTCTTTCCTGTAAGTTTGTAGTTGACGAGACCAACAAACGAGGTGAGACGTGACATGATCAGTTTACCCATAAAAGACTTAACATTCAAGGACCTAGAACGAAATTTTTTCGAATTGGGCTG